>DAOLLE010000080.1:0-9252 GCA_035331205.1 Burkholderiaceae bacterium | reverse complement strand
CCTACAGCTTCACTGGCTCACCACATGAGCCTGCTGAGCTTCGTGACTAATCAGGACCTGCAGAGTCCGCCTCAGATGACCCGCTGTCGACCGCGGGCTCCACTCCTGCGCAGCCAATGCTGCCCCCAAGGAATGTGGCCACCGGCTTGCGGAATAGGGAACCAAGGTTCGCAGGTGGCAGGCACTGTCTTTCACCCGATGCGAAAATGCGAGCCATTCGCCCGCAACCATGGGCCATTGAAATGGGTCTGGCCGTCCAATCCCGAGGTCGGTGGCCATCAGCACCACCGAGCCAGCGTCAGGGGCCTGCCAGGCACCCACAAAGCCGTCGGGATCTTCAGACTCGCAGTTGGTGTTTGGATTGCCGTTGAAATGGACCACGGCGACGCGATCGACCGGCAACAATTGCCGCACAGCCTGTGCCAACTGCCGGAGGTCTTTGGCGTAGGGGGTCATGCCGGGCGACTCATCGAGCATGAGTTGAACGGAAACGGCCATTCGCCATTCGCTCAGCATGGGCCAATGGGTAAGGGTCTGGCCCACACATAGCGCGCCGATGACCTGCTCCAGGTCGATGTCGTCCGACTCCGCGCGCAGTGACGCCAATGCCGCCAGCGACGCCCGCTCTCGCTGATGGCCAAACAGCGGCGCTGGCATGCGCACATCCACGGGTCTGCCCCTCGGCATCGCAGCGAGGCTTTCCAGCCAATGAGGAATCTTCACTCGAACAAAACTAGTCTCCACCTTGATGCGGAGCGGTGGCTCGTCGCTCCGGCCGGTAGGCGAGTCTGCTTCACGCCCATCCGCCACTCCCCCTGCAGGCGAGGTTTTCTCGCCCACTCCAGGCGCTTCTTGCGGTTCCTGGGCCCGCTCACGATCTGCTTGCGCAGAGGCCGTTCGGCTCGTCAATTCGTTGACCACTTCCTTGGTTGGCTTACTCGGGCCACGCGGATTGGCCAGTCCGACATCGGCCTGGGCCGCGTAAAGATCCACGCCCATCAAGGCGGCCACACGCTGAATGGAGGCGTCATTATGAATTCCCAGTCGCACCATGGCTCTCAAAACATCCCCAAAGTCGTGACCATCCAGCGGCATACCCGCCCTTGGGCCGAAGCCAGCGATACTCATACAGCCATCACCCACCCTTTTTCCATCACGTGTTACTCCCCAAATCGGCCCGTGGCGTGCTTGAACCGGTAGTCTTGAGCAGGAGCAGCCGTTCCAAGGAGAGCCACTGGGGCGAGTCCTGAGTCACGCCCAGTTCATGGCAAGCGCGCAGCAAGTCGAGGTACTCTGCCGTACCAGGCGGGCGGGTCATTCTCTGAGTGGCAGCCCGTTGCAACTCCAGAATCCGCTCCGCCAATTTTCCCTGGAAATCCGTCGACATACCAGGAAAATGGCACTGCGCTATTCGGACCAACTGATCTTTCGTCGGGGGCTCTAGGTGCAAGGCCACGCAGCGCCGCATGAAAGCGCCGGGCAAATCACGCTCCCGGTTACTCGTGATGACGAGCATTACATTCTCCTTCTTGCCGTGAATGGAGACGGAAGGACTCAACTCCTCCACTGTGAAGCGTTCTCGATCGAGCGCCTCCAGTAGGTCGTTTGGAACATCAGGCTCCGCCTTGTCGATTTCGTCGATGAGCACAACTGAACTTGTCGAACCGGCCGTTGGCGACGGATCCTCCGCACTGGGAACGTTGCCACCTTCTTGCGCTCCCCGCGTTCCCGCTGAAGCGGGGTTAAATGCCCACCACAAGACACTCGGTTCGACGTAGGCAGCCAGGGGCTTCAGTGCGTCCTTTGTGTGAGCGCTCTCTTGCGCGGCTGCCAGTCGCCGGATGGCATCGAAACGCCACATCAAGTCCCTCGCGCGGGTTCGTGAAGTCACCACGTACTTGTAGAACTTCCAATCCAGCAGCGCCGCCACGTGCTCGGCCAACATGGACTTTCCAGTCCCGGGGTTGCCAGTCACCAGAAGCGGTCGATGTGTGGCAAGACTGACATTCACTGCAAGGACAATGTTGTCAGTGAATACATAGCCTGCATCCAAATTGGCGCGCCGTTGTTTGCCTGCATGCAGCTTGGCCGGATCGAAGTACTTGAGATCAACTGACTTGGTCACGTTCATCGTTCAGTTCCCAGTAAACATCTTGGCACTCAAAAAAGGCTTCCTTCTCTCGATCACTATCCAAGCCCGCCAAGAGAACAACACATTTGTGCTCCTTCACCGGTGGTGAGTCAGAACGCCTAATCAAGACATACAGCGAAGGGTATTTGGCACACAGTTCCCGCACGGCTTGAACATCGACAAACCCCGTCGGCAGTAAGATGAAGACCGGGGCACGCTCCCTGCTGAGTCGGTCTGCAGGACTCCCTGCGGATCCATGCGATCGTAGACGCCCCTGCACACCATCGGGACGGCTTTTCTTAAGGACCTGCTCCTGGTACCCGAGCAGCACATCTCGCTCCAATTCATCGACACCTGCGTCCAACGCACCACTGGCCACTTCGATGAATCTCACTGAAATGCTGGGCAAGACACTCCGTCGCAGTGTCTGATCCGGCCCCCAATGACGCTTCTCTGGATCCCCGTCCCACTGCAAAGCGAAGATGACCGGAACGTCTTCACAACCAGTGCCCCTCACTTCCCTGGGTATTTTTTCGTATACATCCGATCCGACCCAGAGGGCCTGTAGGCGCTTGAAGAGTTCGATGCGGGTAGTCACATCGACGCCGGAGGCCCTCAAGTCTGCCATCGCATCCGTGATCGAACACCGACGTGGAACAATGGCGGTCACCAAACTGCGCGCCAGTTCCCGAAGTTCCAGCGACTCAAAATCTGCACCGGCTCTCCAAGAGGCGGGTCGAACATTCAGAAGCCGCCGAAAACGCCTCAGCAAAGTATCACGCTCTGCCGACATCTTCATCGTGGTGTAAAGGTAATCTTGCAGGTCATCATCGGCCACACTCTGCCACTGCGCCTGCTGCTGAAGTTCAATCCCTATTTTCTGGGCCAAGGTCAGCGCAGACTCGAATGAATCGCAGGGGTACTTTCCACCTTGAAGGCGAGAGAGATCACCAAACCGATCGGGAAGCTCTTTTGCCCCCGTCAGATCGATCGGAATGACTCTCAATTTCTGATCGGTCAAGTGGCGCTCGAACAGGATCGTCGCTTCCTTCTCCACCCATGGCCTGGTAACAGCGCGAGGCGTCAATAGTATGATGGCCACATCGCATATTCTCAGCCATTCCCTGATCGAGTCCTCCCATTCATAGCCTTGCTCCAGTCGCTTCTTGTCGAGCAAGATCTCTACCGGCAGCTGGTCGGTCTCGGAATCCTTCAGTGTCTGAGCAAACCGATCGAGAAATGCCTGCTCCGCGGCATCTCCTCGATCGGTCCCGTGACTGATAAATATTCGCATACTCAGATATTAAACTGTCAAAGTCGAGAAAATCACACCGTCACCACCCGCACCCGATCCGCATCGAAGGCCGCGGCCATCTGCGCATCCAGTTTCAGGTCGCCCTCTTCGAGCAGCGTGTACTTCACCGCCTGGCGCGGGTTCTCGCTGGAAAACGCGGTCACCAGATCGGCGAGCAGGTTGTAGGCGCCGCGGGTCTTGTCGGGGTTGGAGGCCACCTCGGCCGGGCTGAGTGCTGCGAAGGCCGCGCAGCTGACCAGGGTGTCGCTGTCGTCGATGTAGAGCGTGCCATTGATGACCTGGCAGCCCTCGGACCAACTGTTGATCGCACGCCCTTCCCCGCGGCCGCCCCAGTGGATGTTGATCGAGGCGTTGGCTTCCAAGCCGTTCACGAGGTCGGCTTCGTCGAAGCGGGCATCCTTGGAGCGCACGACGAGCACGCCATCGCTCAACGGACGCAGCGCGAGGTAGGTGTGCTTGTGCCAGCCGAAGTGGTAGTTGTGCTGGCCCGGCACGAGGAAGGGCAGGCCGCGCGGGTCCTCGGTGCTGCCGGGCTCGGTGCTGCCCTGGAACTTGAAGACCAGGCCGTCGAGCAGCAGCACGAAGACGTCATCGAACTTGCCGGTGGCCTGCGAGCGGCGCACGCCGATCAGGTGGACGTCCTGCGGGTCGTCGTAGCGCCACTGCGCCACCTTGGCGGTGTCGGTCGGCTTGGCCCAGGCATTGACGCGTTGCAGCACCGCACTCGGGTGAGCGAGGCGTTCGGCCTTGACCGTCTGCAGCAGGTTGAGCCAGCGGCGCATCGGTGAATCGGCCGCCGGGTTGGCCAGCCAGGCCTCGCGGCGCTGGGCCCAGCGTGGCCGTTGACCGGACTGCAGCCAGCGGCGCAGGTGGCGCTGCGAGATCGGGCCGAAGCGGCCGTCCGGGACCATCTCCGCCTGCTGTTCGGCGGTGCGCACGTATTCCTGGAACAGCCGCAGCGCGGCCTGGGTGCGGTAGCCACAGATGCCGTCGGCCTTGCCGGCCGGAAAGAAGCCCAGATCCCGCAGCGCGGTCTGCACCTCGCGCACCGTCATCGGCGCGTTCGGCGTCGGCGCGTAGGCCTGCAGGGCGAGCCGGTCGGGCCCGGGCTGGATCTCATCCAGGCGCAGCCGCGTCTGTGTGGCGATCAGTTGCAGGTAGTCCTGACAGGCCGAGTCCGGCAGGCCCTGGTCGTAGCAGCCGAGGGAGATCATCGACGCGCTCCTTTCGTCGATTGCGCCGGCCGGCCGCGCACCGGACTCGCAAGACGACGAGCCGGCATCACACCGTGTCGGTCCGGAGCGCCGCCCGGCGCCGCTCCAGACCCAGAACAGGGGCCGACTCTGCCATCAGGCTGCTGGCCCTGCGTCCGATCTCGCCCGCCTCGAACAGCGAGGTGTGTCGGCACTTTGTCGGTTCTTCTTCTTTGATCCGATTCTTTCAGTTTATCCCTGGACCGTGCCTTGGACCACGCCCTGGCCCTGGAGTCGAGCGGCAGCGGTGGGCGCCGCTGCGACCGAACGCAAGCCGCCACGTCCCCCACCCCGCAGAAACGAGGGATTCGTCACGGCCGAGGTGATCCCATAATGGCCGCGGGTTCTGCCATTTTCGGCCCGGCCTGCCCGCCATGATCTTCATCAACCACCGCCATGCGGACGCCCTGTGGGTGGGACGGCTGGTGGACGCGTTGACGCCGCTGTTCGGTGCCGACGGTCTGTACGTGGACCGCCAGCTCGAGCCCGGTGATCGCTGGCCGGACGAGCTCGAGGACGCGCTGCAGCGCTGTGACGCGCTGATCGCGGTCATCGGCGAGGGCTGGGCCCGCATGGCCGATGCCCAGGGGCGCCGCCGGCTGGACGATCCGCGCGACTGGGTGCGGCGGGAGATCGAGACCGCGCTGGCGCGTGGGGTGCTGATCGTGCCGGTGTTCCTGGACGGCTGCGCGGTGCCCGCGGAGGCCGAGTTGCCGGCCTCGCTGCAGCCGCTGTGCCAGCGCCAGGGTCAGGCCCTGCGCACCAGCGACTGGGAGCACGACCTGCAGCTGCTGGCCGGCACGCTGGCGCAGCGCCTGGACGTTCGGCGCGCCCAGGTCGGGCTGGGCACGCTCGGGCCGCTGCTGAAGGACCCGCAGATCGCGCTGGAGCTGGGTGGCAGCCGCCAGGGCGTGGAGCGCACGCTGGGCACGATCCAGTTCCTGCAGGCGCACAAGGCGGTGCACGATGCGCTGCACCGCGTCGAGCACGAGATCCAGCGCCCGATCCGCAGCGGCGGGCTGGGCAGCGGCATCATCTACCGCCGCCGGCTGGCCGCGCTGGCGCAGGACATCCGCGCCGTGATGGACCAGGGGCTGCTGATGGACCTGATCGTCGAGGAGCTGGAGGACCTGCTGGCCCAGGCGAAGGCCGCCATGGACCTGGCCCTGCAGGGCGCGGCGCCGGAGCCGGTCCAGCGCCTGCTGGCGGACCTCGAGGCCCTGATCGCGGTGTCGCCCGAACTGGACAGCCAGATGTCGGGCGCCGCCGCCACGCTGCAGCTCAGCCAGCTGAGCCGTCTGATGCGCCAGGTGCAGACCAAGGCGGCGGCGCTCGCGCGCAGCGATGCCGCCGGGCTGGCCCAGCTGGGCGAAGGCATCGCGGCGATCGAGCGCATCGACCGCGAACTGCAGGCGCGGGTGCTCGAGCACTCGACGCTGCAGATGCTGGACCGCGAGCTGCGCGCGGCCATGACCGCCGGGGAGCGCTGCGAGGAGTTGCGCCTGGGCTGGGCCAAGGCGCAGAGGCGCCGCCGCCGCCTGGTCGGCCGCGCCTCGCTGTCGGTCACCCAGGCGCTGCCGGACTTCGAATCGCTGGAGCAGTTGATCGACGCGGCCCTGGCCGCCGGCCAGGGTGCCCAGGCTGCCAGCCTGCTGACCGAGTACTTCGGCCTGGCCGGCGATGTGTTCTTCAGCGTCGACACCCAGCTGCGCGACTACTGCCACGAGCTGGGGGAGGTGGCGCAAGCGCTGCGGCAATGGCTGCCGCCGGAGAACTGACGCATGAGCGATGTCACGCCCACCGTTTCGCTGCCCGCCGTTTCGCTGCCCACGGTTTCGCTGGACGGTCTGGCCGCACTGCGGCAGGCCCACCTGGCGCTGCTGACCCGGCTGGAGGCGGCCACCGGCGACGACGCCAACCTGCGCCAGGAACGCGAGGCCCTGCGCGCCCTGCAGCCCGACATCCAGCAGCTGGTCGAGCAGGGCGCCCGGGCGGGCGCGCTGATCGAGGATCCGCGCGAGCGCAGCGACGCCCAGGTGCTGCTCGACTACTGGCGCAGCGCCCTGGGCCACGCCGGCATCCTGGTGCCGGGCACGCGGCTGGAGGCCTTCGACGCCGGCCGGCTGCCCGAGCTGCCGGACGACCGCTGCCCCTACGTCGGGCTCGAGCCCTTCCGCGAGGCGCAGTCCGCCCACTTCCGCGGCCGCGATGCGGATGCGCAGCTGCTGGCCCAGCGGCTGCACCAGCAGCCGCTGCTGGTGGTGCTCGGCGCCTCGGGCAGCGGCAAGTCCTCGCTGGTGCTGGCGGGCGTGCTGCCGCTGCTGCGCGGCGAGACCACCGCGCAGGCGGCCCCCGCCTGGACGGTGCTGCCCGAAACCCTGCCGGGCGAGGCGATGTGGCGCCCCCTGCTCGACGCCCTGGGCGTGCCGGCGGGCAGCGACGCTGACTTCAACGCCAACGCCAACGCGAATGCCACCGCCAACCCCAGTTCCGACGCCGGCGCCGATGCCGATGCGGCGGCGCTGCTCCGGCGCCTGGATGGGGCGGGCGCGCCGGCGGTGATCACCATCGACCAGTTCGAGGAGGTCTTCACCCTGTCCAGCGCGGAGCGGCGCGAGGCGCTGATGCGCACGCTGGCCGCGCTGCTGGCCTCGCCGCGGGGCCACCGGGTGCTGCTCACCGTGCGGGAGGAATTCCGCGTCCAGGTCAGCGGGCTGCAGGCCCTCTCGCGCTGGCTGACGCCCGCCGCCTGGTACCAGATCAACCCGATGTCCTACGAGGCGCTGAAGGCCGCGGTCGAAGAGCCGGCCCGGTCGGTGGGCCTGCAGTTCCAGCCCGGCGTGACCGACGACCTGGTCCGGCGGGTGCTCGGGCAGCCGGCCGCGCTGCCCCTGCTGCAGTACGCGCTGGGCCGCCTCTGGGCGATGCGCGACCGCAACCGCATCACCCACGAGGTCTATGCGCGCCTGGGCGACCCGCTGCAGGCGCTGATGCGCTCGGCCGACGAGTTCTATGCCCCGCTGGCCCCGCAGACCCAGAAGGAGGTCCGGCGCGTGCTGCTGGCGCTCGTGCGCATCGACGAGCGGCTGGACGTCTACCGCCAGCCGCGCCTGCGCCAGGAGCTGCTGGCCGAAGGCAATGCCCAGACGGCCGACGCGATCGACCGGCTGCTGCGCCAGGGCTACGTGCGTCTGAGTCGGATGCCCAACGAGGCCGACGCACGCATCGCGATCTGCCACGAGGCGCTGGTGCGCAACTGGCCCCGCCTGGTCGACTGGATCGACGAGGAGCGGCGCAACCGTCAGCAGCGGCTGGCGTTTTCCCTGGCCGCCGCGCGCTGGCACGCCGACGGGCGACCGGCGCAGGGCCTGCTCACCGCCTGGCAGATCGATGGCGTGCGCGAACACGCCGAGCGCCTGAGCGGCATCGAGCGGGACTTCTTCGACGCCAGCGTCCACGCGCTGGAGGCGGCGCAGAACGAACAGCTGCGGCAGGCCAAGGCGGAGGCCGACCGCGCCCAGCGCCTGGCCGAAGAGGAACGCCAGCGCGCGGCCGTCGCCGAGCAGCAGGCCCGCGTGGCCCGGGAACTGGCCGCCACCGAGGAGCGCCTGGGCCGCCGGGCGCGCTTCCAGCTCAAGGCGGTGCTGATCGCCGCGCCGCTGCTGATCACCGCCACCGGCTACTTCGCCTGGCGACAGATCCAGCTGGACCGCTCGGAGCAGCAGCTGCAGGCCGCCCGGCTGCAGGCCCGCATCGACCAGCAGATCCTGGCACAGCGCCCGGAGGACCAGGCCGCACAGAACGACCGGCGCTTTGCCGCCGAGCTGAGCCGCGACCTCTACGGACCGGCTTACAGCGCGGCGCCGTCCGCCAGCGGCCCGGCCCCTGCCGCCGAGGCCCCGCCCCCGGTCGCCGCCGCTGAGCCTGCCCGCGTCACGGTCTACCTGCACATCGGCAGCGCCACCCAGCGCGAGCGTGCCCAGCTGCTGGCCGCCGAGCTGCGCCAGGGCGGCCTGGACGTGCCGCGCATCGTGCTGGTCGCCCCCAACAAGGTGCCCTCGCGCAGCGACGTGCGCTACTTCCATGACGAAGACGCGGCGACCGCCACCCGCATCGCCAACGCGCTGCGTTCCACGCTGAGCACCACGGCGGAGACCAAGCCCAAGTCGGTGCCGGGGCGCAGCGAACAGGTCCCGCGCGGCCACATCGAACTCTGGTTTGCCCTCGACGCCCTGCAGCCCGCGGGCGCTGCGGCGCCCCTGGAACCCCCCGCCCCCTCGGCCGGCCCGGCGACCGGGATGGACCGCAGCACCGCGTCGGCGGCGTGTGCCAGCTCGGCGACCGCGTCGGCGGAATCGGCCTGGTACTCCACCAGCAGGGCGGCGTGCCGGTCGACGGTGATCCGGCGGATGATCTCGTCGCAGGCCGGGTCCCGCTGGGCGACCCGCAGCGACGTGGCGTCCAGCAGCTCGATGGTGGCCGGCCCGGACGACACCAGCGCGGGCAGCGATCCGGTCGCCCCGGACAGATCGTCGAACACCAGCAGGCCGGTC
>DAOLLE010000079.1:0-9252 GCA_035331205.1 Burkholderiaceae bacterium | reverse complement strand
ACCTCAGCCCGGTCTGGCGCAACCGCCTGCACCGCGAGCACGCGGTGTGCACCGCGCTGGCGGCGCTGCACCTGTACCAGCGCGATCGGCACTACCTCGTGCGCGACGGCCGCATCCAGCTGATCGACGAGACCACCGGCCGCATCGCCGAAGGCCGCGCCTGGTCGAACGGGCTGCAGCAGCTGGTCGAGCTGAAGGAGGGCGTGGTGCCCAGCCCCGAGTTCGCCACCGTCGCGCAGATCACCTACCAGCGCTTCTTCCCGCGCTACTTCCGGCTCGGCGGGCTGTCGGGCACGCTGGGCGACGCGCGCGCCGAGCTGTTGGCGCGCTACGGCCTGTCGGTGCGGCGCGTGCCGCTGCGTCGGCCCTGCCGCCGGCGGGTGGCGCCCACACGGTTACTGCCGGACCACCCCAGCCTCTGGGTGGCAGTAGCGCGGCGCGTGCAGATGCTGCACCGGCGCGGCCGCCCGGTGCTGGTGGCCACCGACTCGGTGGCCGAGGCGCAGGCGCTGGCCGACCACCTGCAGCGCGCCGGCCTGCCGCACGTCGTGCTGCACGCCCGCTGCGATGCCGAGGAGGCCGCGGTGGTGGCCCGCGCCGGTCAGCGCGGCGCGATCACCGTGGCCACCAACATGGCCGGGCGGGGCACCGACATCGCACTCGGCGAGGGCGTCGCCGCACTCGGCGGCCTGCACGTGCTGAGCTGCCAGCTCAACCCGGCGCGGCGCATCGACCGCCAGCTGGCCGGCCGCGCCGCCCGCCAGGGCGACCCCGGCTCGGTGGAAACCTGGCTGTCGCTGGACACCGGCCTGATCGCCCGTAGCCTGCCGGCGCGCTGGCGGGCCGCGCTGGCGCCCTACACCCGCCGTCTGCCGCCCGCCTGCGTGATCGCGCTGCTGCGCCTGCCGCAGTGGCTGGAAGAGCGGCGCCAGTGCGAGCAGCGCGAACGCCTGACCCGCCACGACGAACAGATGGAACGCCGGCTCGCCTTTGCCGGCCGCAGTGAATGAGTCCGACCATGACATCGCCCCTGACCCCGATCTTCTCCACCGTTTCGGCGGCGGTTCTGGCCGCCTCCGCCCTGGCCATGGCACCGGCCGCTGCGGCCACCCTGTCGGGCTGCCTGATCGAGCCCGAGCGCAGCGCCGACGTCGGCAGCCCGGTGGCCGGCGTGATCGAGCGCGTCGAGGTCGAGCGCGGCCAGCGCGTGCGCAAGGGCCAGGTGCTGGCGGTGCTGCGCGCCGAGGTGGAGCGCGCCTCGCTGGACGTGGCCAAGTCCCGCGCCGAGGCGAACGCCGACCTGGAGGCCGCAGCCGCCAACGCCGCCTTCCAGCGCGACCGGCTGGTGCGCGCCGAGGACCTGTTCCGGCAGGCCTTCATCTCCCAGCAGGCGCTCGATCAGGCCCGCACCGAGTCCCGGCTGGCCGACCAGAAGCTCAGGCAGGCTCGTGAGCAGCGGGCGATCTCGCGCCAGGAGCGCGACGTGGCCGAGGCCCAGCTGTCGCAGCGCGTCATCCGCAGCCCGATGGACGGCGTGGTCGCCGAGCGCCATGCCACCGCCGGCGAGCGCGCCGACGACAAGCCGCTGCTGCGCATCGCCCGCATCGACCCGCTGCGTGTGCAGCTGGTGGTGCCCACCAGCCTGTACGGCCAGCTGCGCGTGGGCGGCCAGGTGGCGGTGCAGCCCGACCTGCCCGGCGCGGCGCGGCAGAACGCCCGTGTCACGCTGGTCGACAAGGTGATCGACCCGGCCAGCAACACCTTCCGCGTCCAGCTGGAGCTGCCCAACCCCGATTTCGCGCTGCCCGCCGGCCTGCGCTGCAAGGCCGAGGTCGATGCCGCAGCCGCGCCGACCGGCACGCCGGTGGCCGCGACGGCGCCGGCGCGCAGCCGCTGAGTGGCCGCCGTGAACCGCCCTCACGAAGGCCCGATCAGGCGCCTGCCTGACCACGTCATCGGTTGATCGGGCGGGCCTGCGTCCGACCAGACTCGGACGATCGCCTCCGTCTGTCCCTGTCGCCGTGAAACCCCGCCGCACTCCGCCCCGCCGACCGCGCCTGCATGTCGAGGAGCTGGAGCCGCGGCTGCTCTACTCCGCCGACGCGGCCCTGCTGCTGGACCCGACGCTGGGCGGCCTGGCCGAGGTGCGCGTGGTGGCGCCGCCGGCCCCGCCGGTGGCCGCCGCGCTGCAGGCCGTGGCAGCGCAGGACCCGGCCCAGCAGCGGCGCGAGCTGGTGGTGGTCGACGCGCGCCTGCGGGACCCTTACGCCGCGCTCGACGCCCTGGCCGGGCAGCGTGGTGGCGATGCCAGCTACGAGCTGGTCACGCTCGACGCCGACCGCGACGGTCGTGCCCAGCTGACCGAGCTGCTCTCTCACGAGCAGGGCCTGAGCGCCGTGCACCTGATCGGTCCGACCGATGCCGCCGGCCGCTTGCAGCTCGGCCGTTCGGCCATCGACCCGACCGAAGCGCTGCCCGGCGGCCTGTCGCCGATGGCCTGGACGGTGGATGCCACCGGTGCACTGAGCCGGCTCGATCCGGTTGCGCAGGGCACGGCAACCGACCGTCAGGCCGAGGCCCTGCGCCATGAGCTGGTTTTCGTCGACGACCGGGTGGCCGACCTCGGCGCGCTGCTGGCGTCGCTGATCGACCGCAGCCCGTCGTCGGCCGTCGATTACGAGATCGTGCACATCGACAGCCGCCGCGATGGCTTGGCCCAGATCGGCGCGGCGCTGGCCGGTCGGCAGGGCATCGACGCGATCCATCTGTTGTCCCACGGCGCCGACGGGCAGTTGCTGCTCGGCAGCGGCACGATCGACGCCGCGACGCTGCAGGCCCGGGCGGCGGAAGTTGCGTCCTGGCGCACGGCACTGAGTGCCGATGCCGACATCCTGCTCTATGGCTGCGACGTGGCGGCTGACGCGGCTGGCGAGGCCTTCATCGACCAGTTGGCGCAGCTCAGCGGCGCCGATGTGGCCGCGAGCCGAGACGCCACCGGCGCTGCGGCGAAGGGCGGTGACTGGGTGCTGGAGGTTTCGACGGGCCGCATCGACAGCGCCACCCTCGACGTCGGCGCGACGGCCGGTTGGGATGGCGTGCTGGCCACCTACACCGTCACCAACCTGAACGATGCCGGCGCGGGTTCACTGCGCGAGGCGATCACCAACGCCAATGCCGCCGGCGTGGCCGCCAGCATCGGCTTTTCCGCCCACGGCACCATCAATCTGGCCAGCGCGCTGCCGCAGATCAGCACGCGGCTGTCGATCGATGGCAGCAACGCCGGTGCGCCCGGCGTGGTGCTCAATGGCGGCGGCAGCGTGGCCAGCGGCCTGTACTTGGTCGGCGGCGCCGACCACAGCAGCATTCGCGGCCTGGTGCTGCAGAACTTCAGCAGCTACGGCATCAAGGTGCAGGATGCCAGCGACGTGACCATCGCCGGCAATTACGTCGGCACGAACTCGACCGGCACAGCGGCTGCGGGCAATGCGATCGGTATCGACCTGTGGAATTCGCTGCGCGCCGTCGTCGGCGGCACCGCGGCGGCCGATCGCAACGTCATCTCGGGCAACACCAACATCGGCCTGAACATCGTGGGTGCGTCGTCGGGATCGCCCGACCTCGGCATTGCGGTGCTCGGCAACTACATCGGTACCTCGGCCAACGGCTCCGGCGACCTGGGCAACACCTGGCACGGCATCTTCCTGAACAACGTGTCGGGCGTGAGCATCGGCGGCAGCGCGGCGGGCTCGGGCAACGTCATCAGCGGAAACGGCAGCGCCATCGGCGCCAATGGCATCACGTTGCAGGCGGGGGCCCAGTACAACAGCATCGCTGGCAACACCATCGGACTGACTGCTGCGGGCACCGGGCTGCTGGCCAACACCGGCAGCGGCATCGTCCTGTACGGTGGCCACAACACGATCGGCGGGACCACGAGCGCCGATCGCAACGTGATTTCCGGCAACGGCATTCTGGGGGTGCAGATCACCGGCGCTTCGGCGGTCTCCAACACCGTGGCCGGCAACTACATCGGCACCGATTCCGCTGGCACGGCCGACCTGGGCAACACCGAGGACGGCCTCCAGATCGACAGCGGCGCCAGCTGCAACACCATCGGCGGCACCGCCAGCGGTGCGCGCAACGTCATCGCCGGCAACGACAACGCCGGCATCGCCATCGACCATGTGGCCAGCACCGGCAACCAGGTGCTCGGCAACTTCATCGGTCTGGGGGCAAACGGCAGCACCTTGCTGGGCAACACGCACAACGGCATCAATGTCAATGCGGCCACCGGCACGATGATCGGCGACGGCAGCGCGGCAGGCCGCAACACCGTGGTCGCCAATGCGATCCACGGCATCGGCGTGACGGATGCCAGCGGCACCACGATTCTCGGCAACTGGATCGTCTACAACACGCAGAACGGCATCAACGTGACCGGCTCCAGCAGCGGCACGGTGATCGGCGGCGACACGGTCGACGCGGCCAACCTGATCAGCTACAACAGCCAGGACGGGGTGCTGGTCACCGCCACCGCCACCAACGCGGCGGCGATCCTGTCCAATCGCTTCTACGCCAACGGCGAATCGGGTATCGACCTGGTCGACAACGGCAACTCCCCCAACGACCTGGGGGTCTTCGACGCGGACATCGGTCCCAATGGCCTGCAGAACTTCCCGGTGCTCAGCTCTGCCAACAGCAGCAGCAGCGGCTCGACCATCGTCGGCAGCCTGGATTCGACGCCGAGCGCCACCTTCCGCATCGATTTCTACGCCACCCGGCCCAATGCGGCCGACGCCACCTACGGTGAAGGTGCCCGCTGGCTGGGCTACATCACCACCACCACCAACGCCAGCGGGAACGCCAACTTCACGGCCAACCTCACCGCGGCGAGTTTCAGCAACCCGTGGTTCAACTACGGCGACAAGATCAGCGCCACCGCCACGCGGGTGATCAGCAGCGGGGTCTACGGCGGCACCTCGGAACAGTCGGCCAATCTGGTCGGCACCGCCAGCGGCGTTGTCGTCGTGGACACCGCTGCCGAAACGAGCGACGGCACCACCACCTCGATCACCAACCTGGGCAACAGCCGGGGGGCCGATGGCCGCATCAGCCTGCGCGAGGCGATCGCGGCAGCGAATGCGACGGCCAATGGGGCGAGTGCCGACCTGATCGTCTTCGACATCCCGCCCAACGTCGAGTCGGGCAGCTACATCACCGCGGCGATGACGCCGACGATCACCCTGACTTCGGCGCTGCCCACGGTGACTCAGGCGCTGACGATCGATGCCGGCACCCAGCCCGGCAGCAGCGGATTGCCCGCGGTGCAATTGCGAGGCAACGGCTCGGTGGCCGACGGCATCAGGCTGGCGGCCGGCTCCACGGGCAGCACGGTGCGTGGCCTGATCATCGGCAACTTCACCAACGCGGGCATCTACGTCACGGGGGGCGGCAGCGACACCCTCGCCGGCAACTGGATCGGCCTGGGCACCGACGGCGTCACCGCCGACGGCAACGGGTTCGGCATCCTGGTGGCCAGCGGTTCGGGGACCACGATCGGCGGCAGCACGGCTGCGGACCGCAACGTGATTTCCGGCAACTCCGGCATCGGGATCCGGATCACCGGCGCCGGGGCGACCGGCAACACGGTCGCCGGCAACTACGTCGGCCTCAACGCGGCAGGCACGGCCGCCGTCGCCAACGGCGAAATCGGCATCAACATCGAAGCTGGCGCCTCCAACAACACCATCGGTGGGGCCACGGCGGCGTCGCGCAACGTCGTTTCCGGCAACGTCCAGTACGGGGTCTGTATTTCCGACGCGGCCACCAGCCACAACTCGGTCCAGAACAACTACCTGGGCACCAATGCTTCCGGCGACGCAGCGGTCTCGAACGGCGGCTTCGGGTTGGTCATCGACTTCGGTGCGGCCAACACCAGCGTGCTCGACAACGTCATCTCGGGCAATACGAACGCCAGCTGGAGCGCCTCGCGCGGTGGCATCTATCTGTCCGGCAACGGCACCACCATCCAGGGCAACATCATCGGTCTGGATGCCACCGGCACCACCGTGCTGGGCAACGGGGGGGGCGGCAGCACGGCAGGCATCTTCGAGGCCGGCAGTTCCACCGACGCGCTGATCGGCGGGACCTCGGCCGGTCAGGGCAACACCATTGCCGGCAACACCGGTGCCGGAGTCGTCGTCCACAGCACCGGCAACATCCGGGTGCTCGGCAATTCCATCTACGGCAACAGCGGCCTGGGGATCGACCTGGACAACGATGGCGTCACGGCCAACGATGCGGGCGATGGCGACAGTGGGGCCAACGCGCTGCAGAACTTCCCGGTTCTGACCTCGGCCGCAACGGACGGTGCCACCCAGTTGCAGCTGGCCGGCTCGATCGACAGCACGGCCAGCACGGAGTTCCGGGTCGAGTTCTTCGCCAACAGCTCGGCGGATGGCTCTGGCCATGGCGAGGGGCAGCGTTACCTGGGCTATGCCAACGTCACGACCGACGCCAGCGGCCACGCCACGATCGCCGCCACCCTGTCGGCCACGGTCGCCTCCGGTGAGGTGATCAGCGCCACGGCCACGCGCAGCAGCGGCGGGTTCACCAGCTTTGCCCAGACCTCCGAGTTCGCCGCCAACGTCACGGCCGTGCCGGTCAACCAGGCGCCCTCCGATCTGGTCCTCATGCCGGGTCTGGCGCAGTCCGCTTTGATTGGCGCCTACACCTTCTCGGTCGCGGACAACCTTGGGCAGGATGATTCCGGGCGCGGGGCTTCGATGACCTTGTACGGGTCGCCCGCCCAGACCAGCGGCCCGGCCGGGTCCGGCGCCCTGGGCCTGGCGGGGGGCGCTTCGGGGCAGTACGGCAACATCGCCGGCATCACCACCGGCGGGCCGATGACGATCGCGGCGAACGTGCGCTTCGACAGCACGGCGGATTGGCAGCGCGTGGTCGACTTCGGGCAGGCGAGCAGTACCGGCATCACAGCGATCTACATCGGCCGTTACGCCAACACCAGCGACCTCACCTTCACGCTGGAGAAGGACCTTGGTGATGGCACCCGTATGCCCTATCGAGCCAACGTGTCGGGTGGCATCGTCGATGGCAGCTGGATGCACGTGGCGGCCACGGTGGACGACGCGGGCCTGATGTCGCTCTACATCGATGGCACGCTGCGGGCGACACAAGTCGGCATCGTGCCCGAGGTGGGCGTGCGCACGAACAACTTCGTGGGCAAATCCAACTGGGCCGGCGATGCAGCCTTCGATGGTGCGATCGACAACCTCGTGATCGCCAGCGGAGCTATGTCGGCCAGCCAGGTGGCCGCGCTGTACGCGCAGAGCAACACCTTCACCCTGCCGGAGAACAGTGCCAACGGTACGGTCCTGGGGACCGTGGTGGCGGCCGATTCCGAGCCGATCGGTGGCATCACCTACAGCCTGAGCGACAGTGCCGGTGGGCGCTTTGCCATCGATGCGAACGGGACGCTGTCGGTGGCCGACGGCAGCCTGCTCGATTTCGAGTCATCACCGAGCCTCGCGATCACGGTGCGTGCCACCGACAGCGGCGAACTGTGGCGGGAAGAGACCTTCACCATCACGCTGTCCGACGTCAACGATGCCCCGACGCTGGCCAACGCCATCGCCGATCAATCGGCCACCGAAGACAGTGCCTTCAGCCTGACCTCGCCGGCCAACACCTTTGCCGACGTCGACGCGGGCGACAGCCTGACCTGGAGCGCTAGTGGCCTGCCGAGCTGGCTGAGCTTCGATGCGGCCACGCGCACGTTCAGCGGCACGCCCGCGAACGCCGACGTGGGCGCAGCGACGATCACGGTGCGCGCCACCGATAGCGCCGGGGCCTACGCCGAAGACAGCTTTGTGATCACGGTGGCCAACGTCAATGACGTCCCCACCAACACCTCGCCCGCATTGTTGAGGGCCACCGAGGACGGAAACCTGGTGCTGACCGGGCTGACGATTGCCGACCCGGACGCCGGCAGCAGCCTGCTGCGCACCGAACTCAGGATCAGCCAGGGCGCGCTGACAGCCACCAGTGGTGCCGGCGTTACGGTCCTGGGGTCGGGCAGCACCACGCTCGTGCTGACGGGCACCCTGACCGACCTCAACGCCTACTTGGCCAGTGCCGCTGCGCCGGTCTACACGCCCGTGGCCAACGCCAACGGCAGCTTCACGTTGACGATGCAAACCTCGGACGGCCTGAACACAGGCACCGGGGGCACGATCGAATTGGGGCAGCTGGACTACCGCTTTCAGGACGGTACGTCCGCGGGCAACAACCCTGATGCCGTGGCGCAGACCGGCGGCCTGACTGGCGTAGTGGCGCATCACTCGCCCGGTGCACTGGCCAGTCTGCTGACTGGCAGCAACACCGATTTCGGTGTGATCTACACCGGGGCCTTCGACATCACAACCGGCGGCAGCTACACCTTTGCCTTGAGTGCCGACGATGCAGCGCGCTACGTGATCGACGGTACGCCGCTGTCGTTGGCGTTCTACGGCAATTCGAGCGATACCATTTCGCTGGCCGCCGGGCGACACAGCCTGGAGATCCGCTACGTGCAGGGGACTGGTGGCTACGCGCTGGCTCCGTCGGTCAGCGGGCCCGACACCGGCGGCATCAGCGTGGACCTGCTCGCACTGCCTGGCCTCGGGCGGCTTGCGAGTCTGGTCAGCAGCACCACACTCAACGTGACGGCGGTCAATGACGCGCCCACGCTGGCCAGCGCTGGCCCGTTGCTGCTCAGTGACACCGACGAGGACACGGCGTCGTATCCGGTCGCTGTCAGCACATTGCTGGTCGCCGCGGGCCAGGCCGATGTGGATGCTGGCGCACTGGGTGGCATCGCCGTCACTGCCGCGAGCGGCAATGGGGTATGGCAGTATTCGCTGGACGGCAATCACTGGACTGCGTTCGGGCCGGTCAGTGCCAGCAGTGCCTTGCTGCTGGACGACAGTGCACAGATTCGCTATCAGCCCGATGGCCTGAACGGGGAATCCGTGGGCTTCAGTTTCAAGGCCTGGGACCGAACCAACGGCAGTCCTTCCTCAGCCGGAAGCCCCTCGACCGCTGACGCCAGCTCCGCTGGTGGCAGCAGTGCATTCTCAGTCACTACGGCCACGGCGATCAGAACGGTGACTGCGGTGAACGATCCGGCCCTGATCAGCGGCAGCAGCACGGCGGCCCTGACGGAAGCCAACGTGGCGCAGAGCACCGGCGGCA
>DAOLLE010000078.1:0-9256 GCA_035331205.1 Burkholderiaceae bacterium | reverse complement strand
CTGAACGCGGACGGCTCGTACAGCTACGTGGCCGACAACGCGAACGCGCTGAAGGCCGGCGCCACCGCGGTCGACACCTTCACCTACACCGTCTCGGACGGCCAGGGCGGCTTCGACAAGGCCGAACTGGCGATCACCGTCACCGGCGCCAACGATCCGCCGGCGGCCGCCGACGATGCCGGCGGCGCCAAGGAAGACGCCCGCGTCGATGTGTCCGCGGCCGACGGCGTCATCCTCAGTGCAGCGGCCGCCGCCGGACGAGACAGCGATCCGGACGGCGATGCGCTGGTGGTCTCGGGCGTGCGCGCCGGCACGGAATCGGGCAGCGGCACGACGGGCATCGTCGGCCAGCCGCTGGCAGGCAGCTACGGCCACCTGACCCTGAACGCGGACGGCTCGTACAGCTACGTCGCCGACCTGGCGGATGCGCTCGCCGAGGGCGTTCGCGCCACCGACACCTTCACCTACACCGTCTCGGATGGCCAGGGCGGCTTCGACACCGCGCAGCTGGTGATCACGGTGACGGGCACCAACGACGCACCGCGCCCGCAGCCCGACGGCCTGGGCACCGGCGGCAACGGGACGAACGAGGACTCGGCCGCCACCGGCAGCGTCTTGGCCAACGACCTCGATCCCGATACGCCGAATGCCAGCCTGTCGGTGCTGAGCTTCACCGTGGCCGGCAGCACCTACACCGCGGGCCAGACCGCCACGATCGCCGGGGTGGGCAGCCTCCAGCTCAACGCCAATGGCACTTACACCTTCACGCCGGCGGCGGACTACAACAACACCACCAGCAGCGCGCCGGTCGTCACCTACACCTTGAGCGACGGCTCGTTGACCGCCTCGTCGACGCTGACGCTGCGCGTGATCCCGGTCCCCGACGCCGTTCCCGATGGCGGCCAGACCTGGGAGGGCCGCGCGGTCGTGATCGATGTGCTGGCCAACGACAAGTTCTCCGACGGCACGGCCCACATCACGCAGCTGAACGGCCAGGCAGTGACCGCCGGAGACGGCACGAAGGTCGCGGTGACCGACAACGGCAGCCAGGTGGGCACGGTGACGCTCAAGAGCGACGGCACCGTGTCCTTCGAGCCGGTGGCCGGCTACTCCAACACCGTGGGCACCGAGGCGCGCTTCACTTACACCGTCAGCGCGGGCGGATCGACCGAATCGGCCACCGCGCTCGTGAAGGTCGACCCGGCGCTGCCGCTGACCGATCTGACGCCGTTGCGCGCCTGGACCTTCGACCAGACCAGTGGCACGACGACGTTGACCGTCACCGACGAACGGGACACGGCCCAATCGGGCACGCTCCAGGGCAGCGCGGCCCTGGTGACCGGCCACATCGGCGATGCCCTGCAGCTCGACGGCACGATGGGCTACATGAAGCTTGCCGTGAACCCCAACGGCAGTCATCAAACGTCGGCCAGCCTGCTCGAAAATGCCGCGACCAGCGCTGCGAGCCTGTCCTTCTGGGTCAAGGTTGCCGCGGGTCAGGTCGGCGGCGGTGCCGTCATCGGCTGCAACAGCACGACGACGACCGATACCGGCTACAACATGCAGTGGGGCCTGCTCAACAACGCCGGCCAGATCGGCGTCTCTCGCGGATCGGGCGCCGGCAACCAGGTCTTCAGCGACACGGCGGTCAACGACGGCAACTGGCACCACGTCGTGATCAGCTGCGGACCCGGGACCAGCGGCCTGCAGACGGTCGCCATCTGGGTCGACGGCAGCCTCGAAACGACCAGCACGGTGAAGGTCGACAGCCAGCACCTGTCGTTCAGCGGCTTCGGTATCGACAACGCGGTCGGCAGCAGCAATGGCAGCGACCATTACTTCACCGGCACGCTCGACGACATCCGGGTGCAGTCGGGTCTGCTCGACGAGGAAAGTGTCGCTGCCATCTACACGGCCGAAAGGGCCTGGGCGAGCAACACCGACAGCAGCCACATGGTGATCGACAACGACCACGGCAGCATCGCCTTCGCGATCGCCGGCAGCCCCAGCTCGCTGCAGTTCAGCGGTGCGCCGGACGGCGCCGTGCTCAGCGACAACCAGGGGCATTCCGTGGCCTTCTCCGGCGGATCGGCCTCGCTGGCCAGCACCGCCGGTTGGGACGTCAATCACCTGCAGATCAGCGGCTTGGGCAGCAACAACTCGGCGCAGATTTCCGTCTATGCCACGCTCTCGGACGCCGCCCAGTCGGCCGCGAAGGTCACCATCGACGTGGTGGCCGGGCATGCGGCGACGACCACGGACGAAAGCTGGACCTCGGGCGTTGGCAGCGACGTCTTCCGCTGGACCCTGGCAGACGCCGGAACTACGGCCACCCCGGGCCACGACCTGATCAAGGGGTTCAATGGCTCGTCGAGCGTCGCCAGCGGAGGCGATGTGCTGGATCTGCGCGACCTGCTCGTCGGCGAAAAGGCCGGCACGATCGAGAACTTCCTGCAGATCGACCTGCCTGCCAGCAGCGGTGGCAACACCACGATCCACGTCAGCAGCACGGGCGGCTTCAGTGGTGGAGTCACCGCCGGCAGCGAAACCCAGACGATCGTGCTCGAGGGCAACAACCTCGCGACCTCCTTGGGTCTGGCCACGACGGCAACCGATCAGCAAGTCATCGCCGAAATGCTCAAGCAGGGCAAGCTGATGATCGACAACTGAGCCGGCATCGACGGCCGGGCTGCGCACCAGCGGCCCGGCTGAGTCGATCCATGCACAAAGCAGCAGGGGCGCCTTGGCGCCCCTGTCCTTTTGCTCTCGGCGCCCACCCGGGCCCGAGCGATCGCCGCGTCAATCAGGTCTGCGCTGCGGCGGCCCTGTGCATGGCGCGCCGCCTGAGTCCGGCCAGCATGGCCAGACCGAGGCCCATCATCGCGGCAGACTCCGGCTCGGGAACCGGCGTCACTTCCTGATTGCCGTCCTTGGGCGGAACCACGCCGTAGGCGATGTCGTCCACCGAGTAGGTTTCCGCATTGGCCCCCGGATTGCGCGCCCCGCGGATGATCAGGGCGCTGAACGACGACGACGCCACGAAGCCCAGGTAGCCCTGCGACTGCCCGCCCAGGGTACCGGCGCCGATCTCGGCCACGAGTTGCTCCTGCCCGCCGAAGACCGCGTAGACCTTCAAGTTCTCCCCCGTGCCCCAGGGCCCGAGGTCCCAGTTCGCTCCCAGCGCGCTGGTCGCCTGCCCCAGGAACCAGACGGTTTCCAACCGGTCCGCCGTGCTGACGGTGTCGAGGTACTGGGCACTTTGCGCGCCGCTTGCGCCGATCGACTGCAGGTAACTGGCCCCATAGACACCGGCATTGAGCAGGCTCTGGCCGTTCATGCCGACCACGTGCGGCCCGCCGAACGACTGGATCAACAGATTCGCCGCATGCTGCTGATCGAAGTCCTCGCGCTGAACGGTGTTACCCGCCATCGCCGCCAGCAGCTGCGTCTGGCTGGTCACCAGCGTCACATCGGTTGCCTGCACGGTGCCGACCGCGGCCAAGCCCACCGCCAGCGCGATGGCCTGCGTCGCCCGCTGCCCCGCCTTCCTCCAAGTTGTCTGCTTCATGTGATCTCCCGACAGCGGAAGCGCCGAAGAACCCGGGCCACAGCCCGCTGTTCAACGCTTTCCGGATGGCAGGATGATCACGGAATTTTGAATTTGGTTACACCACGCATCCGGGGGGGCGTTCGCATTCAACGAACGGTGACCGCCGGGCCGGTGATGCCGTCGATGCCCGTGGCCCACAGTGTCTCCAGTCCGCTGGCATCGGACACGCCCTCCATATAGGTGGCGATGCCCAGACCATGCAACATCTGCACGGTGGTGCGCAGCAGCGTCGCCCGCCGTTCGTCACCCGCGACGCCCTGCCCCAGGCTGCCCATCAGCTTGACGAAGTCCAAGCCGCTTTCCAGCAGCGGGCGCAACCCCGCGAGCCGCTCCCCCGCGTGCTCCAGCCCGACCCGCGTACCGAAGGGCCGCACCTGCCGGCACAGATCGGCCACCGCAGCCGGACTGAGCAGCAGTGCGGCCTCGTCCAGCTCCAGCGACAGCCGCCGCGCCGCCGGCGCCTGCTCGGCCAGGTGCTTGCGCAGCCGCCCGACAAAGCCGCTGGCCAGCAGCGACTGCGGCGAGAGGTTCACGCTGCGCGGTTGCGCATCGTGGGCGATGGCGAGCAGCGCCAGCTGCACCGCCAGTTCGTCCACCTGCGCGGTCATGCCGGTGCGCAGCGCCAGCGGCAGCCAATGCGCGGCCGACAGATGCGGCCCACCGGCCTTGAGCTGAATGCGCAGCGGGCACTCGTGGTGCAGCAGCCGCCCCTGCCGGTCGATCAGCGGGAACTCGATCAGCTCGACGCGCTGCTCCACCAGCGCGGACTGGATGCCGCGCCGCCAGCTGTCCTCACCGCCGCTTTCGCGCAGTTCCTGGCTGTTGTCGTCGAGGACCTGCCAGGCAAAGTCCCCCTGTGCCTCGGCCGTGGCCAGCGCCACGTCGGCACGGGCCAGCACCGCTCCGGCATCCTCGCCATTGCGCCAAGCCACCGACGACAACGCCACCGCCAGCCCCTCGTAGGGGGCCAGCCGCTCGCGCAGCCGCGTCGAAGCCGCCGCCAGCAACCGGTCGGCCTGCCCCACCGCGGCCAGCACCAGCGCGAAGTCCGTGCCATTGAGCCGCCCCACCGCCACCGGCTGCTGATCGCCCAGCGGCTCGGCGAGGGTGTGGGCCAGCCGCACCAGCGCCTGGTCCGTCTTCGCATGCCCATGGCGCTGATTGACATCGGCCAGATGCAGCGCCCGTACCAGCAGGAGTTGTCCGTAGGCCATGCCGTCCTCCGCGGTCAGCACACCGACGAAGCGATCCAGGAAATGCGCCCGGTGCGACACCCCGGTGAGCGGATCGAAGTGCGCCTGCCGCCGCAGCCCCGCCACCTCGTCGGCCTGCTCCGAAAACTGCCGGTGCACCCGCTCGACCATCGTGTTCATCGCCTGCGCGACCCGCTTGAGCTCCGGTACCGCGGGCTCCACCACGCGGATGAAGCGACGCTGCGTCAACGCCTCGGCCTGCTCCACCACCGCGCCAAGCGCACGGCGCAGCCGGTTCACCACCAGGGTGCTCACGCCGACGGCGCCTGCACCCAGCAGCAGCATCCAGGCCGCCGTGTGCTGAGCGCTGCGCCAAAGGTCGGCGTAGGCGTACACCGGCTGGCTGACCACCTCGACCGAGCCGATGGCGTTCCAGCCATTGGACACCTGCGCGACGCCCGGGTGGGACTCGATCGGCACCAACCGCACGAACCAGCCCGGCGCCTGCAGCGGCACCGCCGCAGCGCTGCGCTCGATGCGCACCTGCCCATCGATGCCCTTGAGGCGAATCGAGCGGTAATACCCAGTGTCGAACTGCGCGGCCAACGCCAATTCCAGCAGCGCCTGATCCCCGGCCTGCTGCGTCATACTCAACGCCAAGGCCTGCGCGTTGTCGTTGTTTTTTACCGCGAGCTGATTTTCGAGGTAGGCCCGGGCACTCCAGACCGAAACCACCACGCTGCCGGCACAGGCCAGGACGATCACGCTCACGACGAGCAGCCACACCTGCCGCATCAAGCTCATCGCCACCTCCAAATATCAAACGGTCGAGCCATCTGGAAAACCCCTAGAATCCTTCCTGACGGGCTTTGGCAACCACTTCGCGCCAACGCGACAATCTGGCCAGCGGATCGCCCGCCTCGCTGCCCTGCGCGCCTTGCCAGAGCCCCTCGGTATTGAAACTGAACACCGGCGTCAGCTCGCGCCGCCGCGATGCGGGCAGCACCTCCGGCACCAGGTTGTCGAGAATCAGCGGCTCGGACGAGGGAGTCGCATAGTACGCAAGCACCATGTGCGCGACCGGCGGCGTCGCCGGTGACCCGAGCGCTGCGCGCACGTACACCAGCCGCAGCTTCGAAACCGAAATGCCACTGGCCTGCAGGCTGAAGTACTTCGCAATCGCATAGTCCTCGCAATCTCCCTGACCACGAATCATCGTCTCCAGCGGGCTCGCCCAATAATCCACCTGGCCCCAGACGTCGATATCCTCGCGAAAGTAGATCCGCCGATTGAAAAACTGATTGATCGCCTCCAGGCGCTGCTCCTCGGGCTGCGCCGAGGCGCGCGCGATGCCGTCGAGCAGCGCGCGCACCGTCTGCTGCACCCCGCTGTCCTGGCGTGCGGCCATGGACTGCAAGCGATCCGCGTCGAAGGCCAGCGAGTCCGGCCCGGCCAACCAGAAACCGGCCGCCACGACAAGCACGACGAGACGAAACAAGTTGGCACAAGTGCGCAGAAACACCCGCCCCATCGGGACTTGGCGGCGCAATCGTGAACCCGGCCAGCGGAGCATCCCACCAGTATCCCCGAAGTCCGCACCGAGTTCACCGCGGGACCCTCAGCAAAGCCGGCAGGACCGGAAGTCCGCGTTTTCCATCGGGCGCACTTGTTCGGCCCCCGGCACCTGTGGAATACTTGGCAGAGGTTATTGTGGCAGTGCGCCGACCATTCCCCGGTCGGACGACACGCTGGGAGCTCGCCGGATCCCTGCCCCAGAAAGTTACGCACCCACCAAAGCAAGGATCGACACCGTATGAAGCAGACTTCCAAGCACCTCGTCGGACTGGTGGCGTTCGCATGCCAGTTGGCCCTCGCCCAGCAGGTCGACCCGATGAAGGATGCCGCGCAGCGCGCCATCTCGACGAATCCGGAAGTGACAGCCCGCCTGAATGCCTTCCGGGCTGCCAATGAAGAAACCGACGTCGCCCGCGGCGCCTATTTCCCCCGCCTGGACCTGTCCGCCGAGGCCAGCCGCTCACGCGACAAGGTCACGACCCGATCGCCGGAAAGCCAGTCGATGACCACCACCGGCGTCGCACTGACGGCCACCCAGCTGCTGTGGGACGGCCTGTCGACCCAGAACCAGGTCGACCGCCTCGGCCATGCCCGGCTGGTGCGCTACTTCGAGTTCATCGACGCCAGCGAGCAGACCGCGCTCGAGGCGGTGCGCGCCTACGTCGATGTGGCGCGCGAGCGACGCCTCGTGAAGCTGGCCGAAGAGAACTACGTCCAGCACAAGCAGGTCGCCGAGCAGATCCAGTCGCGCTTCAAGGCTGGTGTCGGTCGGGGCGTGGACCTCGAACAGGCCAATGCCCGTCTGGCTCTGGCGGAATCGAACCTCACCACCGAGGCTGCGAATCTGCACGACGTGACCGAGCGCTATCGCCGCATCGTCGGCTCTGTGCCACCGGCCGAAGTGCCGCTGCAGGGCGGCAATTTCGATCGAGGATTGCCGGGAGCCCAGGCCGCCGCACTCGAAATGGTGGCCAAGCGCAATGCGGCCGTCGCCGCTGCGGTGGAGAATTTCCGGTCCGCTCAATCCCAGTCGCGTGAAAAGGATGGCGCCTTCCATCCGCGCGTCGAGGCCAAGGTGCGGACCGGTGCCGGCAACAATCTGGACGGCGTGGCCGACCAGAAGCGCGACACCAGCGCCGGCCTTTACCTGAACTGGAATCTCTACAACGGCGGCTCAGACAGTGCCCGCGTGCGCCAATCGGCCAATCTGCTGAACCAAGCCGCCGACTTGCGCGACAAGGCCTGCCGCGATGCACGCCAAACGGCGGCGATCGCGTTCAACGATGTCCGCAAACTCGGTGAACAAATCGGTTATCTGGAACGCCACGTCAGCGCGACCGAAAAGGCCCGCGACGCCTATCGTCAGCAGTTCGACATCGGCCAGCGCAGCCTGTTGGATGTGTTGAATGCCGAAAACGAATTGTTCAGCGCCCGCCGGGCCGAGGTGATTGCACGCCACGATCTGGTGGCCGCAAAGGCGCGCAGCCATTCGGCCGCGAGCAGTCTGGTGGCGGCGCTGGGCCTGACCCGTGCCGGCAATGCGCAGGACGATGTGTCCGAAGGTCGGTATTGGCAGGCCGGCGACGATGCGGCCACCCGTTGTCCGCTGAGTGCCACCGACATTGCGCTGACACCGAAGGGTGAACTCGATGAGCGCGCCCGCCAGCAACTGGGCAATCAACCCACGCCAATGATTTCGAGCGCTGCGGCGCCGGTCACGGCTCAGACCAGCGTCGCCGCACCGGCCACCATGGCCGCACCGAAGGCGCCCGCAGCGGTCGAGCCGCCGCTGACGACGCCGGTGTCGCAGCGCCTGCTGGATTGGTCGGCTGCCTGGTCGACCAAAGACGTGACGCGCTACCTGAGTTTTTACGACGCCAGCTTCAAGCCCAACGGCATCAGCCGGAACAAGTGGTTTGCCAACCGCACCAAATTGCTGCGCAAAGACGGGCCGATCGAGCTGAAGATCTCGAACGTGCAGCGCCGGACGATCAGCGCCAATCAGGTGGAGACGAAGTTCGAACAGAACTACGTCTCCAAGGACTTCAAGGACAAGAGCCAGAAGACCCTGGTGTGGAAGCGCAGTGGCAGCGAGTGGTACATCATCAAGGAAAGCAACCGCTGAGCAACGCGCGGGGGATCCCCCGCGGGGCCGTTTCGCGGCAGATGAAAAACGCCACCCGAGGGTGGCGTTTTTGTTGGCGCTTGAACTCGGTTCGGCGTCGAAACACGAGCCAATTCACACAGCCATAAAAAAAGGAGCCCGATGGGCTCCTTTTATTGACTTGGCGGAGAGAGCGGGATTCGAACCCGCGGTGGGCTATTAACCCACACACGCTTTCCAGGCGTGCGACTTAAACCACTCATCCATCTCTCCGAAGCCGCACATTGTAGCAGAAGATTCGGTCGTTTCCGATCTCCGTGTTCGCGACAACCTGCGGCGCGGGTCCGATCGATCAGCGCACGACCGCGATCTGCTCGCGGTTGCCACCCTTGTAGGTGAACATGGTCAGCGCACCGTTCTTGATGTCACCCTTCTCGTCGAAGGTGATGTTGCCGGTCACGCCCTTGTAGCCACTGGTCTTGGCCAACACCGGCAGGTACTTGGCCGGCTCGGACGAGTTGGCCTTGACCATCGCCGCCACGAGCACGTTCACAGCGTCGTAGACGTACGGGGCATAGATCTGCACATCGGCGTTGAACTTGGCCTTGAACTTGGTCTTGAACTCGTCCATGCCCTTCTTTTGCTCGCCTTCGACGCCACCAGCCTCGGCGCAGACCACTTGGCCGTCTTCCATCGCGCCGCCGGACAGCTTGGGCAGTTCGCCCGAGCAGATGCCGTCGCCGCCCATGAACTTGGCCTTGATGCCCAGCTGCT
>DAOLLE010000077.1:0-9271 GCA_035331205.1 Burkholderiaceae bacterium | reverse complement strand
CCAAGGCCGACATCGCCAGCCGCGTCGACAAGGCGCTGGGCATGGTGCAGCTGGTGGGCAAGGGTGATCGCTACCCCGGCCAGCTGTCGGGCGGCCAGCAGCAGCGCGTGGCCCTCGCCCGTGCGCTGGTGTTCGAACCCCAGCTGGTGCTGATGGACGAGCCGCTGGGCGCGCTGGACAAGCAGCTGCGCGAGCACATGCAAATCGAGCTGAAGGAGCTGCATCGGCAGTTGGGCGTGACCTTCGTCTACGTGACGCACGACCAGGGTGAGGCGCTGACGATGAGCGACCGCGTGGCGGTGTTCAACGACGGCGAGATCCAGCAGATCGACGCGGTGGAGGAGCTCTATGAGCGCCCGTCCAACCGCTTCGTGGCGGGCTTCGTCGGCGACAGCACGCTGCTGGCGGGCGCGGCCGGTGCCGCCGAGGGCCGGCTGTGCGAGCTGGTGCTGCCCACCGGCGAGCGCCTGGCCGGCATCAATGTGAACGGCGCCGAGCCGGGCCAGCCGGTGGTCGCCTCGGTGCGGCCTGAGCGCATCGAGGCGCTGCTGCAGCCGCCGCCGGAGGGTTCGGAGCTGAGCTCGAACATCGTCCAGGCCGCGATCAGCGACGTGATCTATTTCGGCGACCACCTGCGCCTGCGCTGCGCGATCGCCGGGCAGGCCCAGGCCACCGTGAAGGTAGCGCTGGGCACAGCCATGGCGCCGCATGCCGGTCAATCGGTGTGGTTGCGCTTCCCGAGCGAATACCTGCGCATCTATCTTTGAGAGCGGCGCACAGCCGCCAAACCCACGACAGGTCCCACCTGGCACTGTCCATCCTGCCCCTGTCCTTCACCCGAGGAGTCCGTAGATGATCAAGCAAGTTCCCGTGTCGCTGGCCGCCGTCGCGCTGGCCGGCCTGATGTCGCTGCCGGCATTCGCGCAGAGCCAGTTGACGGTGGTCAACTTCGGCGGCGCCAACGGCAACGCGCAGAAGAAGGCCTACTACGAGCCCTTCGAGAAGCAGACCGGCACCAAGGTAGTCACCGTCGAATACAACGGCGAGCAGGCCAAGGTGAAGGCCATGGTCGAAGCCAAGAACGTGACCTGGGACGTGGTCGAGGTCGAGAGCCCCGACATGGGCCGCGGCTGCGACGAAGGCCTGTTCGAGAAGCTGGACTACAGCAAGATCGGCAACAAGGCCGATTTCGCCCCCAAGGCGGCGGTCACCGAATGCGGCATCGGCATCTTCGTGTGGTCCACCGTGATGGCCTACAACGCCGACAAGATCAAGGACGCACCCAAGACCTGGGCCGACTTCTGGGACACCAAGAAGTACCCGGGCAAGCGCGGCATGCGCAAGGGCGCGCGCTACAACGTGGAATTCGCGCTGATGGCCGACGGCGTCAAGCCCGAGGACGTCTACAAGGTGCTCGCCACCAAGGAAGGCGCCGACCGTGCCTTCAAGAAGCTGGGTGAGCTCAAGCCCAGCATCCAGTGGTGGGAAGCCGGTGCGCAGCCGCCGCAGTTCCTGGTCGCCGGCGACGTGGTGATGTCCACCGCCTACAACGGTCGCATCGACGCCGCCCAGCGCGAAGGCAAGAACCTGCGCGTGCAGTGGGTCAACCAGATCTATGACCTGGAGTACTTCGGCATCGTCAAGGGCACCCCGAACAAGGATGCGGCCTACAAGTTCCTGAACCTGGCGCTGAGCGCCGACCACCAGGGTGAGTACGCCAAGAACATCGCCTACGGCCCGACCAACACGAAGGCGCTGGCCAAGCTGGACGCCAAGACGCTGGGCAACCTGCCGACCGCGACCGGCAACATGAAGGGCGCGATCGAGTTCAACATCAAGTTCTGGGCCGACCAGGGTGAGGCGCTGGAGAAGCGCTTCGCGGCCTGGGCCACCCAGTAATTCACTGCCAGACGACAGGGGCCTGCGCTCATGAGTACCTCCGCGGTGACCGCCCTGCCGGCGGTCGGAACGCCTGAGCTGCGGCGTTCGCTGCAGCGCGCCGACCGGCGTCGGCGCCTGACTGCGGTCGGGCTCACGCTGCCCCTGCTCGTCTTCCTGCTGCTGACTCTGCTGGTGCCGATCGGCGCCTTGCTGGGACGGGCGATCGAAAACCCCGAAGTGGCCCGGGCCCTACCCCGCACGGGCGCAGCACTGGCGGGCTGGGACCACAAGTCCGAGCCCGCCGCCGCTGCCTTCTCCGCCGTCGCCCAGGACTTGGCCGCGCTGGCGGAAGGGTCCGACGCCGGCGCCCTGGCCCGACGCCTGAACAGCGAGGTGCCCGGCGGGCGCTCGCTGATCATGGGCACCTACCGCGCGGTGCACGGCGACTGGAAGGACCAGCCGCTGACGGGCCCTGCTGCCGATGCCGCCGCGGTGCGCGAGCGCATGGTGACGCTCGACGAACGCTGGAAAGAACTCAAGTACTGGCAGGCCATCGCCAAGAACGCCGAGCGCTGGACGCCGGACTACCTGCTGACCTCGGTGGACCTGCGTCGCAGCGTGGACGGCGGCATCGAACGCGTCGACCCCGACCAGCGCGTGTTCACCGGCATCTTGCTGCGCACCTTCGAGATCAGCCTCGAAGTCACGCTGCTGGCCCTGCTGCTGGCCTACCCGCTGGCCTACTGGCTGTCGACGCTGTCGGCCCGCCAGGCCAACGTGCTGATGATCCTGGTGCTGGTGCCGTTCTGGACCTCCATCCTGGTGCGCGTGGCCGCCTGGATCGTGCTGCTGCAGCGCGAAGGGCTGGTCAACAAGGCGCTGATGTCGCTGTCGGTGATCGGTGCGCCGCTGGAGCTGCTGTTCAACCGCACGGGGGTGATCATCTCGATGACGCACATCCTGCTGCCCTTCATGATCCTGCCGCTGTACAGCGTGATGAAGTCGGTGCCGCCCACCTACCAGCGCGCCGCCGTCTCGCTGGGCAGCACGCCCTGGGCCGCCTTCTGGCGCGTCTACGTGCCGCAGACCTACGCGGGCATCGGCGCCGGGGCGCTGCTGGTGTTCATCCTGGCGATCGGCTACTACGTGACGCCGGCACTGCTGGGCGGGCCGAACGACCAGATGATCAGCTACTACATCGCCCAATACACCAACGTGGACGTCAACTGGGGCATGGCCTGCGCATTGGGTGCCGTGCTGCTGGCGGCCACGCTGATGCTGTATGCGGTCTACCGCAAGATGGCCAAGGCCGAACTGAGCCTGGGTTGAGCCCGGGGTGAATGCGATGCAACTGCCCATCTTCCCCGCCTACTACACCCTGCTGGACAAGGCCGGCTGGTGGGCGTTGCGCGCCTTTGGCGTCGCGCTGCTGGCCTTCCTGCTGCTGCCGATCCTGGTGATCGTGCCGCTGAGCTTCTCGGCCAGCTCCTTCCTCGCGTACCCCATGCCCGGCTGGAGCCTGCAGTGGTACGAAAACCTCTTCACCTCCGCCGAGTGGGCCCGCGCGGCCAAGAACAGCTTCATCGTCGCCCCGGCCGCCACCGTGGTGGCCACCACGCTGGGCACGCTGACGGCGGTGGGCCTGGCACGCGTGCAGTTCCCCGGCAAGGGCCTGCTGATGAGCGTGCTGATCGCGCCGATGGTGGTGCCCATCGTCGTGGTCGGCGTGGCCACCTACCTCTTCTTCGCCCGCATCGGCCTGGCCGACACCTACCTCGGCCTGATCATCGTGCACGCCGCGCTCGGCGCGCCCTTCGTGGTCACCACCGTGCTGGCGACGCTGCAAGGTTTTAACCACAACCTGGTGCGCGCCTCGCTGAGCTGCGGCGCCACGCCGCTGGAAACGTTCTTCCGCGTGACGCTGCCGGTGATCGCCCCGGGCGTCATCTCCGGCGCACTGTTCGCCTTCGCCACCTCCTTCGACGAGGTCGTGGTCACCCTTTTCCTCGCCGGCCCCAGCCAGGTGACGCTGCCGCGCCAGATGTTCACCGGCATCCGGGAGAACATCAACCCGACCATCGCCGCGGTGGCGACGCTGCTGACGATCTTCACGACGGCCTTGATGCTGGTGCTCGAATGGATCCGCGGCAAGAGGCGCTGAACTTGCCGCTGAATCAACCCCTATCCGGCAACGCGATGCCCCGCTTCGGCGGGGTCGCGACCATGATGCGGCTGCCCACGGCGGACTCGGCCGCCGGGCTGGACGCGGCCTTCGTCGGCGTGCCGCTGGACATCGGCACCTCGCACCGGCCGGGCACGCGCTTCGGGCCGCGCGCGATTCGTGCCGAGTCGGCGCTGATCCGCCCCTACAACATGGCCACGGGCGCGGCGCCCTTCGACGCGCTGCAGGTGGCCGACCTGGGCGACGTGCCCATCAACACCTACTCGCTGGAGAAGTCGGTCGAGATCATCACCGGCTTCTACCGCGACCTGCTCGCCCAGCTCGGGCGCAGCGGCCAGCCGGTGCGCCCGCTGACCCTGGGGGGCGACCACACGATTGCCCTGCCCATCCTGCGCGCGATGGCCGAGCGCCACGGCCCCGTGGCCCTGATCCACGTCGACGCCCACGCCGATGTCAACGAGGACATGTTCGGCGAGCGCATTGCCCACGGCACGCCCTTCCGCCGCGCGGTGGAAGAAGGCCTGCTGCGCAGCGACAAGGTCTGGCAGATCGGCCTGCGTGGCAGCGGCTACGCCGCCGACGACTTCGACTGGCCGCGCCGCAAGGGCTTCACGATCGTGCCGGCGCACGAGGTCTGGTGGACCTCGCTGGCGCCGCTGATGGCGCAGGTCCGCCAGGCCATCGGGCCCGAGCTGCCCTGCTACCTCAGCTTCGACATCGACGGCATCGACCCCGCCTACGCCGGCGGCACGGGCACACCGGAAATCGGCGGGCTGAGCGTGCCGCAGGGGCTGGAGATCGTCCGCGGCTGCCGTGGGCTCAATCTGGTGGGTGCGGACCTGGTCGAGGTCTCTCCGCCGTACGATCCCACCGGCAACACGGCGCTGCTGGGTGCCAACCTGATGTACGAAATGCTCTGCGTGCTGCCCGGGGTGCCGCTGCGCTGATCCTGCAGCGGTCACGTGTCGCCCTAGCTCGGTGCGAGCTGACGCACAATGACAGCATCGGCGAACGCTCCTACCGGAAGACCCACCCATGCGCCCCTCGCTGGCACTGCAGACCCACCGCGATGCCGTCCGCAGCATCGCGCTGCGCCATCGCGTGTCGAGTGTGCGGGTGTTTGGCTCCGTTCTGCACGGCGAGGACACCGACGACAGCGACCTGGACCTGCTGGTCGAGCCGACCAGCGAGACCACACTGATGGACATCGCCCGCATTGAGCTAGAGGTGGGGCGCTTGTTGAATGTGTCGGTGGATGTGGTCACGCCCAATGCCCTGCCGGCCAGTTTCCGGGCCGAGGTGCTGGCGCAGGCCCAGGCGCTGTGAGCCAATCGAATCCGATGCGGCTGGCCGACTACCTGGCCCACATGGCGCAAGCCATCAGCCGGATCCAGCAATACGTCGAAGACATCACGGAGCCCGCGTTTCTCTCGGACGTGCGGACCCAGGACGCAGTGGTGCGCAACTTCGAAATCCTGGGCGAGGCCGCGCGCAAGATCGAGTTGCACCACGCTGCCTTTGCCGCTGCCCATCCGGAAGTCCCTTGGGCACTGGTCTACACGATGCGCAATCGTCTGGCGCACGGGTATTTCAAGGTCGACTACGAACTGGTCTGGAAGACCATTCACACCGACCTACCGGACTTGGCAGCGGCAATTCAGGACCTGCAGTCGCCGGGAGCCGGGCCGGGCTGATCCCGCTTCGCGAGCATCTGAGCTTCGTCAACGGCAGCGGATCGGAAGCCCGCACTGCGCCCCCCGCGCCTACAATATTTTTCACAGTTGCGTGAGGTTGCATTGCGGCTTCGAGGGGGAGGCGCAGCTCCGCAACTCGTGCTGCACAGCGCTCCATGCCCAAGCCACCCATCAAGACCGCGCCGGAAAGGAAGATCTTCATCTCCTACGCGCATGCGGACTTCGATGATGTGAAGTATCTGCACGAAGGGGTGCTGGTCCCCCTGTGCAGGCGCGTGCCGGGAACGAATGCGGTATGGGTCGACTACGCCCACATCAAACCGGGTGCGGTCTGGAACGACGAAATCGAACGGGCGATCGCCCAGGCCGAGGTGTTCCTCGTCGTCATGACCCGCGCTTACGTGATGTCCCGGTTCTGCATGGACGAGGAATTGCCGCGCCTGCTGGCGCGGCAGGCGAACGGGCAAGCCACCGTCATCGGCGTGGCGCTGAAGACCATCGATCCGGTGAACTTCCGCTGCAGCGCACCGGACGGACGTGAATTCAAGCTGGATGCCCTTCAATGCATCCCCAGCGACCGCCAGCCGACCAGCGGGAAGCCAGGCTGGGGATTGCGCTTCATCTATGACTGGCCAAAGGAAGAACGCGATGCGGGTTGGGCAGCCCTGGAAAAGGCGTTGGAGGAAGGGCTGACAGTCCAGAGGCCCGTAGCGACCGGCACAGCAGCGCCCACCGTGGCGCCGTCTCTTCTGATGTCCCCGCACGCACCCAGCGCGAGCCGGGCCCTGCGCTCCGAATGGCTGCCGTACCTGGCCGATCGCAACGACCAATGCGTGGCCTTGATCGACGGACTGCTCGCATGGAAGCAGGCTGGCTTCAGGCGCCCCCTCGTCGTGCTTACGGAGGGTCGAGACCACGATTGCCTCAGCCGCTGGGTGGAGCGGTTGCGCAGCCGCGAACTGCCCGATTCACTGCGACCGGACGATCCGTCCTTCGGTGAAACGAAGTCCCTGGGCTGGCCGACACCGGCCAACCCGCTCGGGTCAGTCGAGGCCGCTCGCCATTTCTTCGCCCGTCAGCTCGCCAGGGCGCTTGGGCCGACCGCTCTGGCCTCCCTGGAGGAAGTCATCGCCACCTACCAAAAACGGCCAACGCTCGTGCGGGCCCAATGCCAGGACGCAGCCGATGCGCAGCACGGTCGAACCGCCTTCGCGGGCCTGCTGAGCGCACTGCAGCAGTGGCCGGATCTCGAACGGTCATCCCTGCTGGTCGTGGCCGTCAACATCGAACGCGAGCGGGATGCAGCCCCTGGTGGTCGCGCTCGCCTTGCGCTGGAATTCGAGTCCGAGCTGCAGCGGGTTGCCCAGCAGGGTGGCGTACACAGCATCCTGCTCGGTTCCTTGCCGGAGCTGAACGGCGACGACATCGACACCTGGGCAAGCGAACTGGCCAGCGAACAATTGTGCGACGACATCAACCTGCTGCGCGCGCAGGACCTGCCCGGCGACCGCAGCAGCTGGCCGATGCTGACCTTTGCCCAGCAGGCCCGCAAATGGCTGGGCGGCGCCGGAGCCTGACCGGAACGAACCCAGCCGGATCTCACACCAGCAAGACAGAGGAGCATCCCCAATGACCGAACGCCCCACCTGGTTCCACGGCAAGCCCGGCATGGAGCTGCCGCGTGGCCCGGTCGAGATCGCCTCCATCGACCGCGACCGCTATTTCGGTGCCGACAACTACGACGCCGAGCCGGGCCTGTGCGATGCGGTCAACACCGCCCTACTGCTCGATCAGCCCTTGCTGCTGACCGGCGAGCCCGGCACCGGCAAGACTCAGCTGGCCGAGAAACTGGCGCTCGAACTCGGTCTGAAGGACTGCCTTTTCAAGTTCGAGACCAAATCCACCAGCGTCGCGCAGGACCTGTTCTACACCTTCGACCACGTTGCGCGATTCCAGGCCGCGCAGGTGAGCAGCGCTGCAGATGCGCTCAGCCCCATGCGCTTCGTCGAGTTTGGCGCACTGGGCCGTGCCGTCATCAACAGCTTGCCGGCTGGTGACGCCTGCCAGTTCTTCCTGCCGCCCGAGCTGCCCTCCTGGTATCGCGGCCCCAGCCGCGCGGTGGTGCTGATCGACGAAATCGACAAGGCGCCGAGCGACTTCCCCAACGATGCGCTCAACGAGATCGAGCGCCACTACTTCCGCATCCGGGAGTGGCGGGGCGGTCGCGAGGTCCATGCCGACCCGCAGCTGCGCCCCGTCGTGGTCATCACCAGCAATTCCGAGAAACAGCTGCCGGACGCCTTTTTGCGCCGCTGCGTTTTCTACCACCTCCAGCCCATCGAGCCGGCGCGGCTGGAGGCCATCACGCTGCGCCGACTGGCCGCGCTGAAAGTCAGCTCCGGCGCCATGCTGGAGTCGGCCCTGACGCTCTTCTTCCGCCTGCGCGAGGCCCGGCTCGACCTGCGCAAGCGCCCATCCACCGCCGAGTTCCTGGCCTTTGTCACGGCGCTGTCGCAGGACGCCGAGGTCGCGCCCGATCGCGCGCTGTCGGCCGAACCCGTGCTGCGCTGCCTGGCCACGCTGGTCAAGGCACCGGAAGACCAGGAGGCGGCGCGGCGCCATGTCAGGCAGTCACTCGGTAACGCGGCAGCCTGACCGCGGCGTGTCGTCGTGCCCCCAGCCGTGATGCCCAGCGCTGTGCCCGACTGGCTCGCGCCGCTGCGCGAGGACCTGCTGACCCGGCTTGCGCAGGGCGGGTTGCGCGTCGATGCGCTGGTGCGGCTGCAGGTCGAGGCCTGGCTGGACGCCGCTGGGCAGCGCGGATGGCTCGACGCCACCGATCCGAACTGCGCCAAGGGCCCACTGCGGGCCCTGATCGGCAAGTCGGCCCGCGAGCAGGCAGCGTTCGATGCGGTGTTCGAGGCCTGGGCGGCGTCATGGGTGGCGGCATGGGCGGCTTCCCAGGCTGTCATTCCAGCGCCGGATTCCGAGACGCCGACCCAGCCTGCTCGTCTGCCTGCGGAGAATCCACCACCTCTCCCGCCGAAGCCACCCGCACGCAGGTGGCTGTGGCCGGCCCTGCTCAGTGTGCTGTTCTTCATCGCCATCTTCAGGCCCTGGCAGTTTCTGCCAGACTGGGGCGACAGTTCCTCGCCGGCAAAGGACCCTGCCCCTGCCGCTTCCGCACCTGCAGCCAGCGCGGTTGTCGCGGCCGGCCCCGAGATCGAGCTGCCCGCCTCCGCCGTCACCCCCGGGCAGGCCGAGGTGCAACTTGCGGCGCAACCGCTGCCTCCCTGGCTGTTCGGCCTTCACCCGGCGTACTACTGGGCACTCACGCTGCTGGGCGGAGGCATGGCCTACGCCGTGCGGCGCCAGCGCCAGCAGTACGTGAGCCGCATCAGCAGCCGGGAGAACCTGCGCGAGCAGGAGGTGTTTGCCCGCCAGCTCCTGCCCGTGGCCGGTGCGCGCCGCGAGGCCCTGCGCCGCGCCGCGCGCGAGCTTCGCCGGCCACGGG
>DAOLLE010000076.1:0-9302 GCA_035331205.1 Burkholderiaceae bacterium | reverse complement strand
GGTGGCCTCGGCGGCGGGCGCTGCTGCGGCCTCTCCCGCCCGTGCCTTCTGGCCGATCCTGCTTTCGGTGCCGGCCAGCAACTTGCCGATGTTGGCCTGGTGGCGCCAGACCAGCAGCGCGCTCATCGCGAAGATCGCCAACGAGGCGCCCGAGGGGCCGAAGCCGATGACGTGGATCACCGGTGCCGCCACCGCGGCCAGCAGCGCGGCCAGGGAGGAGTAGCGCGTGAAGTAGGCCACCGCGAGCCAGACGGCCAGCACCGCCAGACCGAGCCAGCCGTTCAGGCCCAGCAGCACGCCGGCGGCGGTGGCCACGCCCTTGCCGCCCTCGAAGCGGAAGAACACCGGCCAGAGGTGGCCAAGGAAGGCCGCGAAGCCGACCCAGGCGGCGCTGCTGCTGTCCAGCCCGATGCGCTCGCCCCAGACCACCACCGCCAGCACGGGCACGAAGGCCTTGAGCAGGTCGAACAGCAGCGTCAGGATGGCGGCTTTCTTGTTGCCCGAGCGCAGCACGTTGGTGGCGCCCGGGTTGCCCGAGCCGTAACTGCGCGGGTCGCTCAGGCCCATCACGCGGCTGACGATGACGGCGAAGGACAGCGAGCCGATCAGGTAGGCCGCCAGCAGGGCGAGGGCGTTCCAGAGCAGGGTCATGGGGGTCTCTTGTTGTGGGGAAAGGGTCGTTGCGAGACGCTCGAACGCGTGCGAGGGCCGCGCTGCGTTCAGATGCTGGCCGGGTCGGCGGCGTGCACCGGCTGGGCCTGCAGCACGCGGGTGAGCACCTCGGGGTCGATGCCCACCAGGTAGCCGCGCCGCCCGCCGTTGATGTAGATGCGCGGCAGCTGGAGGATGCTGGCCTCGACGTAGACCGGCACCGCCTTGCGAAAGCCGAAGGGGGAGGTGCCGCCGACCTGGTAGCCGCTGTGGCGCTGCGCCACCTCGGGCTTGCAGGGCTCGACCTTCTTGAGCGCGGCCTGGCGGGCCAGGTTCTTCGTGCTGACCTGGCGGTCGCCGTGCATCAGCACGATGAGCGGGCGCGCGTCCTGATCCTGCATCACCAGGGTCTTGACGACGCTGTGCTCGTCCACGCCCAGCTGGCGGGCCGATTCGGCGGTGCCGCCGTGGTCGACGTAATCGTAGGGGTGTTCGGTGAAGCTCACGCCCTGCGCACGCAGGAACTGCGTCGCGGGCGTCTCGCTGACGTGGGCGGTCTTCTTGGCCATCGGAGCGGGCGGAACAACGGGTGAGGGGAAGGCGGCGGTGTTCGCTGAGCGGCGGGAAGGGGCCGGCCCGATCAGAGGCCGAGCAGGCTCGGGTCGCCCCGGCCGGTGCGCACCAGCACCGGCTCGCTGCCGGTGAGATCGACCACGGTGGTCGGCTGCGCCGGGCAGGGGCCCGCGTCGACGATGGCCTGAACGAGGCGGTCGAAGTGCTCCAGGATGTCGTTGGCCTCGTTGAGCGGGTCGGTGGCACCCTGCGGGATCAGCGTGGTGCCGATCAGCGGCTGGCCCAGCAGCTCGAGCAGCTCCTGCGTGACGCGGTGATCGGGCACGCGCAGGCCGATGGTGCGCCGCGAGGGGTGCGATAGTCGCCGCGGCACTTCCTTCGTCGCTTCGAGGATGAAGGTGTACGGCCCCGGTGTGGCGCTCTTGAGCAGGCGGTACTGGCGGTTGTCGACCCGGGCGTAGCTGGCCAGCTCGGACAGGTCGCGGCACAGCAGCGTCAGGTGGTGCTTCTCGTCGACGCCGCGGATGCGGCGCAGCTGGTCGGCCGCGGCCTTGTCGTCGAGGTGGCAGACCAGCGCATAGCTGGAGTCGGTGGGGATCGCCGCCACGCCGCCGGCATCGATGATCGCCGCCGCATGCTTGAGCAGGCGCGGCTGCGGGTTGACGGGGTGGACTTCGAAGTACTGGGCCATGGCTGGATTGTCCACCGCGGGTCGGCCCCGCGTGTGGTTTTCCGAGTCCGGGTGTGTGGAACCGAGGGGGCTGGAATCTGCGAACCGGCGATTCGGCGACCCGGAGCATCGGCGCCGCAGCGGGGCATCAGTCCTCTTCGGCGGCCACCGCCGCCGGCGCACCGGGCGCGGCGTCGCGCAGGTTCAGCCAGGCGCTGGTCGCGCCGCAGGCCGCGATGACGCCCATGCCGAGCCAGGCCCAGGCGTCGGGCAGGTCGCCGAAGGCCAGCCAGCCCAGCAGTGCCGCCAGCGCGATCTGCAGGTACATGAAGGGCATCAGCGTGGCCGCCGGTGCGACGCCGAGCGCCACGATCAGCAGCAGGTGGCCGACGGTGCCGCAGGTGGCGATCAGCAACAGTGCGCCCCAGACGCCGGGCGTGGCCGCGGCGAGGGCGCCCAGCGCGTCGAACGCCCCGCTGGTCTGGCCCACGGCCGGGCCGACCAGCAGCAGCGGCGTCAGCAGCAGGCTGCCGACCAGGCCGGTGTAGAAGTGCGTGGTCAGCGGGTGTTCCAAGCCGCTGAGCTTGCGGGTGAGCAGCTGGAACACCGCGTAGCAGGCGCTGGATGCCAGCGGCAGCAGCGTGGCCCAGCCGAACAGGCCGCTGCCGGGGCGCACCACCACCAGCGTGCCGAGGAAGGCCCCGCCCACCAGCGCCCAGCGCAATGCGCCGGTCCGCTCGTGCAGCAGCCAGGCCGACAGCAGCGTCACCAGCACCGGCGTGAGCATCACGATCGCGGTGAACTCGGCCACCGGCAGGTGCTGCAGCGCAAGGAAGCCCAGCGCCGAGGTGGCCAGCAGCAGCAGGCCGCGCAGCAGTTGAAAGCGTGGATGGGCGGTCTGCAGCCCTGGGCCCCGCCCGCGCCAGACGTTGTGCCCGAGCCACAGTGCCATCACCAGCGCCTGCAGGGCGTAGCGCACCCAGAGGATGCCGAGCACCGGCACCGCGCGGCCGGTGTGGCGCACCGTGGTGTCGAGCGTGGCGAACAGGCCCGCCACCACCACGATCAGGCCGACGCCGAGCAGCGGCCGCCTCGGCCGGTGGGCCGGTGTCATTGCGCCCGGGCCGGGGCGCGCAGGATGCGGTCGGCCAGGCGTTCCCACACCGGCGTCAGCCCGGCGGGCAGCGGGGGCAGCTGGCCCAGGTCGATGCGGCTCTCGCCGGGCGAGTGGAAGTCGCTGCCGCGCGAGGCGACCAGGCCGAACTCGCGCGCCAGGTCGGCGTAGCGGGCGTACTCGGACACCGTGTGGCTGCCGGTGACCACCTCGACGCCCTCGCCGCCATGGGCCTGGAACTCGGTGAACAGCGCGTACTCCTCGGTGGGCGAGAAGCGGTAGCGCCCCGGGTGGGCAACGATGGCGACACCGCCGGCCTCGGTGATCCAGCGCACTGCGTCGCCCAGGCGGGCCCAGCGGTGCGGCACGAAGCCGGGCTTGCCATCGGTCAGGAAGCGGCGGAAGACTTCGCCGGTGTCGCCGCACACGCCGGTCTCGACCAGGAAGCGGGCGAAGTGAGTGCGCGAGATCAGCTTCGGGTTGCCGACGTACTTCAGCGCGCCTTCGAAGGCGCCGCGGATGCCCACGCGCGCCAGGTCGGCCGCCATCTGGTGGGCGCGCTGCTCGCGCCCGCCGCGCGTGGCGATCAGCCCGGTGGCGAGCTGCGCGTCCCCGGCGTCGAAGCCCAGTCCGACGATGTGCACCGTCTCGCCCGCAAAGGTGACCGAGATCTCGGTGCCGGTGAGAAAGTCCAGGCCGATGGCAAGCGCAGCGTCGCGCGCGCGGGCCAGGCCGTCGATCTCGTCGTGGTCGGTCAGTGCCCACAGTTGCACGCCATGGGCCTGCGCCCGGGCGGCGAGTGCCTCGGGGCTGAGCGTGCCGTCGGAAATCGTCGAGTGGCAGTGCAGGTCGGCGTTGACGCCCGTGGCGGCGCCATGCAACGTGGCGGAGGGGGGGGCAGAGGGGCCGGGGCGCGCGGGCACGGGCGTGGAAGCGGGGCGATTCACCGGCATGATTCTAGAAAGGCCGTGCCGGCCGCGCCGCGGCAGGGTCAACGCGGATCGTGCTGCGGGGGGCGCGCCCCCCGCAGCTCGGGGGCCGTGCGGGCCTGGGCCGGCCGGCGGATGCGAGCGGGCCGGCCCGCTGGCCGGTCATGCCGCGATGCGCCCGATGCTGCGCGGCAGCCAGATCGGCACCTCGGCGGCCGGGCGCGGCGCGCCGAACAGGAAGCCCTGGGCGGCTTCGCAGCCCAGTTTCGACAGGTAGGCCAGCTGCTCGGGCGACTCCACGCCCTCGGCCAGCACCGACAGGCCGAGGCTGCGCCCCAGCGTCACCATCGTCTGCACCAGCTGGGCGTCGTTGGGGTCGCTGGTCAGGTCGTTGACGAAGCTGCGGTCGATCTTGAGCTTGCCCACCGGGAAGCGTTTCAGGTAGGCCAGCGAGGAGTAGCCGGTGCCGAAGTCGTCGATCGCCAGCTGCACGCCCTGGGCGTCCAGCGAGCGCAGGAAGGCTTCGGCGTGCTCGCCCTGTTCCATCAGGCCCGACTCGGTGATCTCCAGCTCCAGCCGGTGCGCCGGCAGGCCGCTGGCGGCCAGTGCCGCGCGCAGCCGCTCGTCGGCACCGCCGCGGCGCACCTCGACCGGCGACAGGTTGATCGCGATGCGGCCGAAGTCCAGCCCCGCATCCAGCCAGGCGCGGCCCTGGCGGCAGGCCTCGTGGGTGACCCACTCGCCCAGCGCGATGATCTGGCCGGTTTCCTCGAGCAGGGGAATGAAGGCCGAAGGCATGATCGGTGGCAGGTCTGGCTGGTGCAGCCGCACCAGCGCCTCCAGGCCGATGAGCTGGCGGTCGGGCAGGCGGTACAGCGGCTGGTACCAGAGCTGGAACTCCTGGCGCTCCAGCGCCCGGCGCAGCCGGGTGTCCATCGCCAGCCGGCTCTGCGCGGCCGCGGTCAGTGCCTCGGTGTAGAAGCGGTAGGTGTTGCGCCCGGCGCGCTTGGCCTGGTACATCGCCGCGTCGGCGTCGCGCACCAGCTCGCCGACGGTGGCGCCGTCGTTCGGGTACAGGCTGATGCCGATGCTGGCCTGCACGTACAGCGCCGTTTCGCCGACCCGGAAGGGCTCGGCCAGCAGCTGCAGCAGTTCCTGGGCGACCAGGCCGGCCTGGTGCGCACCGGGCCCATCGTCCAGGCGCTCCATCACGAGCACGAACTCGTCGCCGCCGAGCCGGCCCAACGTGTCCTCGCGGCGGGTGCGCTGCGACAGCCGCTCGGCCACCTCGAGCAGCAGCTGGTCGCCCGCCTCGTGGCCCAGGCTGTCGTTGACGGTCTTGAAGTTGTCCAGGTCGATGAACAGCACCGCCACCTGCAGCCCCATGCGATCGGCGGTGGCCAGCGCATGCTCCAGGCGGGCGAGCACCATCGGCCGGTTCGGCAGCTTGGTCAGCGGGTCATAGTGCGCCATGTGGTGCAGGCGCTCCTCGGCCAGCTTGTGCGCGGTGGTGTCGGTGAACACCGCCACGTAGTGGTGCGGCCGGCCCTGCTTGTCGTTCACCGCCGACACCGACATCCATTGCGCGAAGACCTCGCCGTTCTTGCGCCGATTCCACATTTCGCCCCGCCAACGGCCCTGAGCCGTCAGATCGCGCCACATCTGCTCGTAGAAGCTGGGCTCGTGGCGATCCGATTCGAGGAAGCGCGGAATCAGGCCGGTCACCTCGGCCTCGGTGTAGCCGGTGATCTCGGTGAAGGCGCGGTTGACCGACACGATGACGGAGCGGTGGTCGGTCACCATCACCGCGTCCTGCGTGCTTTCCAGCGCGGCCGCGTGCAGCCGGATGCGGTTCAGCGACTTCTGCAGCGCCTCGTCGCGGGCGAACCGCTCGCGCGCATGGGCAATGTCCGCGCAGATTTCGGCGAACAGCTCGCGCTCGTCCGGGTCGTTCGGGTCCAGCCGCTCGTGGGCCAGCACCAGCGCGGCGTCGCAGCGGCCCTCGCAGCACAGCGGCAGCGCCACCAGGTCCAGTCGGCGGCCGTCGGGTGTCTCGAGCTTGCCCGGCGCCCAGTAGGTCTGGCCATGGCGCAGCACCTCGACGGCGGGGTGGGAGTCGCTGCCACTTACACGCACCGGATCGAGCAGGCGCAGCAGCTGGCCGTCGCCGGCCTGCGCCAGCGTGTGGGTCACGCTCGCCGTGTGGCCGTCCCCGCTCAGCACCCAGGCGGCGCTGAAGTGGCCGTGCGCGATCGCGCACTGGCCGATGCGCTCGTAGAGCTCCGCCTCGCTGCGGGTCTGCACCACCGCCTGATTGACCTGACTGAGGAAACGGTACAGCCGCGACAGCACCTTCACCTGCTGCTCGGCGGCCCGGCGTTCGGTGACGTCCCAGCTGATCCAGACCACCAGGTCGCGGCCGGCCACGGCGGCGGCGCGCCCCTCGAAGCTGCGCCGACCCGCCGGCGTGTCGAGCTCGAAGTCCATGCGCGCCGGCTCGCCGCTGCGCAGGGCCTGGTCGATCGTCGCGCGCACCTGCGCGGCCTGGGCGGGCTCGAGCAGTTAGTCGACGCGCCGCCCGATCACTCCCTCCCGGGCGTGCGCAAACTTGTCGTCCGGCCCCCAGGCGTCGAGGTAGCGGCCCTGGGCGTCAATCAGGAAGGACACCTCCGGCAGCGCCGACAGCGTGGCGCGCAGCCGTGCCTCCTGTGCGCCAATCTCCGCCACGCTGCGTGCCTGTTCGGCGCGCGAGCGGTGCATCACGCCCAGCAACGCCGCGGCCAGCGCACCCACGAGCAGCAGCAGGAGGGTGGCGCTGTGCGCCTGCGCGGCGATGCGCCGTTCCTGCTCGTGCTGCACCGCCTGGGCCAGCTGCTGCTGGGCCGTGGTCAGGCGTTCGTGCGCGCGCCGCAGGGCCAGCGTGGGGGTGGCTGGCAGCGCATCGAGGCGCACCTCCAGCTGGTCGCGCAGGTCCTGCAGGGCCTCCATCACCAGCAGGGCGCTGCGCTGGCGCTCGTTGGACAGATCCTCGGACAGGTCACCGACCCCGGCGTCGCCCGTGCTGCTGTGCAGCTGTGTGGCGCTGCGCATCGCGGTGGCCAGCTCGCTCAGCACGGCCGTCGGCGGCACGCTGGCGTCGCCGCCGCGCAGGCGTTCGGCGAGCAGCTCGGCGCGCATCAGGCCGTGCTCGACCGCTTCGAGTTGGTCGTTGTGGGCGAGGTTGGCGCGCAGGACCTCGGTCCAACGCTGGTGGTTCCAGGCGATCAGCGCCATGCAGGCCAGCGCGAAGATCGCCACGGCGAAGAAGCCGATGCCGAAGCCGGCCTTGCCGCCCAGCCATGCGAAGCGCCGCAGCGCCGGACCACCATGGCCCGCGCCGGAATGGGGAACATCGCCCGTCGTGCGGTGCTTCATCCGGCCATCATCCTGATCGATCACTGGGCAGCGACAAATTTTCAATTCTGGCTCAAACACTGCCCCCATGTGGTTTCAAGCTGTCTGAGCCGACGCGCCCTGGCGCCGAGCCGCGTGCCGATCGAGAGATTGCGCACACTTCGGCCGGACGCCCGGCCGCGCCGCAGGGCCTGCGCCTCAGCCCTGTCGGATCAGCTGCCGCGCGCGCTCACCGACCTTGGCGAACACCGCATCGAGGCAGGCGCGTTCGCTGTCGTCGAGCGCTTCGAGCAGGAAGGCCACGCGTGCCTCGACCAGCGGGACGATCTGGCGCACCCGCTCGGTGCCCGATGGCTGCAGCTCGAGCACCCGGCCGCGGCGGTCGCGGGCGTCCTCGGTGCGGCGGATCAGGCCGTCGCGTTCCAGCCGGGCCACCGCGCGGCTGACCTGCATCTTGTCCAGCGTGGTGTGCGCGATCACGTCGGCGGTCTTCATCGCGCCGTTCTCATACAGCGCGGCCGCGACCCGCCACTCGTCGCGGCTGAGCTCGAAGCGCTCGGCGTAGACCTGTGCCATCGAGCGGCTGACCGTATCTGCCAGCACCGCAAGCCGGTACGGGAAAAAGGACTGCAGCTGGAGCGTCATGGCGGGTTCAGGGTCTGGGTCGGGGCCCGACGGCCTCGTCCGGATGGTTACAGGGTGCAACGTCTGGCGCGCAGCGCGGCGACCGGGATTGTCCCGCGCCGACGGGCGACGCCGTGGCGCTGCCCGGGCTCGCGATTGTCCGACTGCCACGGCAGGGATTGACAGGGCGGTTGGTCGAGATAGTCACAAGCGTTACTATATCGCCGTGCGCTGCCAACCCCAGGCCTTCCGATTCCCGGAGGCCGTCGCGGCGCCTGCCAACCGCCGAGGAGACCGCCCCATGAACATCCAGCGCATCCACCACGTCGCCTACCGCTGCCGCGACGCCAAGGAAACCGTCGAGTGGTACCAGAAGCACCTGGGCATGGGCTTCGTGCTCGCCATCGCGGAGGACCAGGTGCCCTCCACCCACGCGCCCGACCCCTACATGCACATCTTCATGGATGCGGGCAACGGCAACGTGCTGGCCTTCTTCGAGCTGCCCAATTCGCCGGCGATGGGCCGCGACACCAACACCCCCGACTGGGTTCAGCACATCGCCTTCAAGGTCGGCAGCGTGCAGGAGCTCGAAGAGATCAAGGCTCGCCTGGAGGCCTCCGGCATCGCGGTGGTGGGCCTGACCGATCACACCATCTTCAAGTCGATCTACTTCTTCGACCCCAACGGCCACCGCCTGGAACTGGCCGCCGACACCGGCACGCCGGAGATGTACCAGAAGCTCGACGAGGTGAAGTGGGCCATGCTCGAGGAGTGGTCCCAGACCAAGCGTGCGCCCAAGCACGCCGCCTGGATGCACGAAAAAGAGTTCACGCAGTGACCTGGGTCGAGCGCCGCGCGCCGGCCCAGGCGCCCGAGCCGCTCGCTTGACCGCGCGCGCCCAGGCGGCTTGCCTGAGTAACTGCGCCCATCCCAGCCCTGTCCCCGCCCCATCCGAACCGACGCGGTCCCATCCGGGGCCGCGCGCCGGCTCACGCCCGCACACCGCCCGCCCAACCGGAGAACGACGTGCTCAAGACCTACACCTACCCCCAGTTCGAGTACCGCCAGAGCGCGGAGCAACGTGAAGGCCGCCTGGCCCGCCACCCGGTGGTCATCATCGGCGCCGGTCCGATCGGCCTGACCACCGCACTGGAATGCGCCTACCGCGGCCTGCCGGCGGTGATCCTGGACGACAACAACACCGTCAGCATCGGCTCGCGCGCGGTCTGCTATGCCAAGCGGCCGCTGGAAGTCTGGGACCGCCTGGGCCTGGGCGAGGGCTTCGTCGACAAGGGCGTGAGCTGGAAGGTCGGCCGCGTCTTCCACCGCGAGGAGCAGGTCTACCAGT
>DAOLLE010000075.1:0-9356 GCA_035331205.1 Burkholderiaceae bacterium | reverse complement strand
TCAGGCCCTTGGCGGTCTGGAAGGGGTCGAAGTCGTGCTCGTCGTCGGCCACGTCGGTGCGCGGCGCGGGGTCCGTTGCCCTCGAGCCCGGGCCGAAGGCCAGCCAGAGCCAGAGCAACGCCAGGCTGAAGGCCACCGGCGGCAGCGCGCGCTGCAGGTAGGCGCCGAAGTGCAGCTTCAGCATCGAGCCGATCAGCATGTTCTGCGGGTTGCCGATCAGCGTCGCCGCCGAGCCGATGTTGGCCGCGCAGGCCAGCCCGACCAGAAAGGGCACGGGCGCCAGCCCGCGCCGCAGACAGAGGTGCGCCACCACCGGCGTCATCGCCAGGCAGATGATGTCGTTGGAGAACACCGCCGACAGCGCCCCGGCGGTGACGATCAGCGCCGCCAGCAGGCCGCGGCGCGACAGCGGCAGCGCGCCCACGCGGCGCGTGACCTCGGTGTAGAAGCCGCCCAGGCGCATCTGCGCCGACACCACCATGAAGGCAAACAGCAGCACCAGCGTGGGCAGGTCCACCGCCTGCGCGGCCTGCTCGATCGGGTGGCCGGCCAGCGCGATCATCGCGATCGCGCCCAGCAGCGCCACGCCGCTGCGGTCCAGCCGGAAATGTGGCAGCCCGCCCAGGAACATGCCGAGGTAGACGATGCCGAAGACGCTGAGGATGGCCCAGTCCTGCGCGCCGTGGCCGAGCAGAGCGGCCTGAGTCAGATCGGGCAGCGTCATCGGCGGCGGGCATCGGCCGGGCAGCAGCACATCCGGGTCATCGGGGCGATCGAGGGGTTCACGGCGGGAAGGAAGGGGGCCAGGGCTGCGATGTTAGGGGCGCCGGCGCAGCGCCACCGCCTCTGGGCTGCGCTGGCCGGTGAGCGCCTCACGGGCTGAAAAGCCGTGCGCGAATCAGGGTCAACCCTGATGGGTGGACTTTGTCACAAGCTATACCATTAGGGGTATAGGTATTATCAACCCTTACCTGAGAGTCCTGCCCGTGTCGCGCATCGTCATCCTGGGAGCCGGCATTTCCGGCCACACCGTCGCCCGCTACCTCAACCAGTGGGTCGGCAAGCAGCACGAGATCGTCGTCGTGTCGCCCAATGCGCGCTGGAACTGGATTCCGTCGAACATCTGGGTCGGCGTCGGCCAGATGACCGAGGAGCAGGTCACCTTCGACCTGGCCGAGGTGTACAAAAAGACCAGCGTGGACTTCCGCCAGGCCAAGGGCCTGTCGATCCACCCCGAGGGCGACGCCACGGACCCGCGGCCCTTCGTGACGGTGGAGTACACCCTGCCGGCCAAGGCCGGTCAGACCGAGCGCATCACCTACGACTACCTCGTCAACGCGACCGGGCCGAAGCTGAACTTCGGCGCCACCGAGGGCCTGGGGCCCGAGCACGACCACACCGTCTCGGTGTGCACCGCATCGCACGCGCTGGAGGCCAACCACAAGCTGCAGGCACAGGTCGACGCGATGAAGCGCGGCGAGCAGCGCACCTTCGTCATCGGCACCGGCCACGGCACCTGCACCTGCCAGGGCGCCGCCTTCGAGTACATCTACAACGTCGACCACGTGCTGCGCGAGGCGGGCGTGCGCGACCGCGCCCGCATCGTCTGGATCAGCAACGAGTACGAGCTGGGCGACTTCGGCATGGGCGGCGTGCACATCCACCGCGGCGGCTACATCACCAACGGCAAGACCTTCGCCGAGTCGCTGATGGTCGAGCGCGACATCGAGTGGATCGTGCGCGCCCACGTCAAGAAGGTCGAGGCCGGCAAGATCCACTACGAGACGCTCGACGGCAGCTTCCACGAGTTGCCCTTCGACTTCTCGATGCTGATCCCCCCGTTTTCCGGCGTCGGCCTGAAGGCCTACGACAAGGCCGGCGAAGACATCACCGCCAAGGTCTTCGCGCCCAGCGGGTTCATGAAGGTGGACGCCGACTACACCCCGCGCCCCTACGCCCAATGGAGCGCGGACGACTGGCCCAAGACCTACCAGTCACCCGTCTACCGCAACCTCTTCGCGGTGGGCATCGCCTTCGCGCCGCCGCACCTGATCAGCAAGCCGATGCAAAGCGCCAACGGCACACCGATCAACCCGGCCCCGCCGCGCACCGGCATGCCCTCGGCCGCGATGGCGATCGCCGTGGCCAAGAGCCTGCGCGACATGCTCAAGGGCGCCGACAAGCCCACCCACCAGGCCTCGATGGCCCGCATGGGCGCCGCCTGCGTGGCCTCCACCGGCTCGCACCTGCTGCGCGGCACGGCGGCGACCATGACCGTCTTCCCGGTGGTGCCGGACTACCGGACCTACCCCGAGTACGGCCGTGACCTGCACCTCACCTTCGGCGAGATCGGCCTGGCCGGCCACTGGATGAAGTCACTGCTGCACTACACCTTCATCTACCAGGCCAAGATGAAGCCGGGCTGGCAGCTGCTGCCCGACTGACGGCGCCGGACGAACCGATCGAATCGCCGCACCCTCACCATCCTCCGGAGCCCGCATGTCGACCGCCCAACCCGCCAACAAAGAGCCCTACCAACAGGCCTACTACCCGCCCAAGCCCACCGGTTTCACCACCTTCTTGCGCACCTGCGTGCTTTGGCAACTCGCCCGCTTCGTGGTCATCAACCTCAAGATGATCAAGCTGATGGCGAAGTCGCACACGGATTCGCAGCGCTGACACAGGCCCGCGCCAACGGAACCGAGCGGCGCGGGGCCGGCCGCCGCTCGGTGGCCGGCACCCGGAGGGGCCGAGCTTCAGCCGAAGCTCAGCCGAACTTCGCCTTCAGTGCCGCCACGATGGCCGGCAGGGCGATGCCCTCGTTGGCTTGGTAGCTGCCGCTGCCGTGCAGGCGCGGCGTCGTGTCACTGCCGGCATGGTGCAGCGCGAACACCGCCCAGTCGGCGTTGAACACCGGGCTGCCCGAGCTGCCCCCCACCGTCGGTGTGCGGTAGTGGACCAGCTTGCCCGCCTCGTCCTGGTCGAGCACCTCGTTGTCGCCAATGGAAAACTGCAAACCGTCGCCATCGGGGTGACCGACGACGTAGGCGCGCACCGACGCATCGAGAACGGGCAGCCGCTTCGCGGGCTGCAGCGTGCGCGTGGGCAGCGTGGTCCCCTGCAGGCGCACGATGGTCACGTCGAAACCATCGTCGGGCCGACTGATATCGCCAATCTCCGCGGGTGGCGAGCTGTAGAGCACCTCGGCCACCGACAGAGGTGCGTAGCCGGGCGTACGACGGGCATCGACCTCGAAGCGCACCCGGGCCTCGTCCGGGTGCAGCGCGTCCGGCACACCGTCCGGGCTGATGACGTGGGCATTGGTGACCAACACCGGTGCGGCCCCGAAGCTCGGGTGCAGCGCCTGGCCGGCCAACAAGAACCCGGTCCCGACACCGACACCGGAAACCTGCTCGATGCGGGCCACCGCCTCGCAGCTGTCCAGTGCCTTGCGCCAACGGTCGTAGCCGAAGAAGCGCTCCTTGCCGAAGACTCGCTCAAGATACGCATGCGGCGTTGCCGCCTGGGCTTCGAGCTGCCCGGCCTCCACCTGCAGCGCCCCGCCCCGTTGGGCCAGTGCGCGCTCGAGGATCAGCAGCAGGCGGCCGGCTTCGCCGAGCTCGCGCTTGAGGCCCCAGATTTCGCGGAACTGGCGGGCCGTGCTGGCCAGCGCGAAGGGTGATGCGCCCTCGTCGTTGACGTAGCGGTACAGCCAGAGCTCGGCGTCCTGCCACTTATCCAGAGCCAGCGCCGCCTCGGCGGCCGTGGCGTGGCTCCAGGCGTCGGCGCGGCCCTTGCGGAAGTCGGCGGTGCGCTCCTTCAGCAGCCTGCGCGCCAGCGCCTGATCGTCCAGCTCCCCAGTGAGGAGCACGCCCACGCGACGCGCCATTGACGCGAGTGCGACCGCGTTGATCCCATGCCAGTACAGGCGCCCCTGGCCCTGGTTGTAGGTATCCGCATAGCGCGCCACGCTGGCCGCCAAGTCAACCGGGTCGCCGTGCATCACGAAGCGCTGCTTGTGCCAGCGCCCCTGCAGGCCCAGCAGCTCGAAGCGCTCAGGATCGGAGGCGGCCGTCGCCGACAGCGCGTCGGTCAGCACCGACTGCGCCCGGTCGAGGTCGCCACTGTCGATGCAGGCCTGCGCCCAGCAGCGATGCAGCTTGCTCGCCGAGGTGAACACTGGGCCGGCCGCCGCACCCAGCCGCGCCGCAAGCGCAAATCGCCGCTGCGTGACAAGGCTGCCCAGCGCCTTGGTCGTGTTGCCGGCCTCCAGCGTCGCCAGAGCCGGCACCGGGCGGCCAGCCAGTGCGTCACACAGCAGGGAGACCGCCCGCTCGGCGAGCCGCTCGTCGCGCGGCACCCGACCATCCAACAACGCATGGGCAGCGCTCAGGTCATCGCTCGAAACGCTCATGGCTACAGCTCCGTCAGCCGGCGCAATTCGGCGCGCAGCTTCGGTCCCTGCAGGTAGTGCGTGATGGTGTGTCGCCAGCTGCCCCAGTTGTCCTCGCGGATGTCGATCACCGCGCGCTCACCGTGGCGCAGGAAATCGTTGGCCAGCTTCGGATCCAGGCCGCAGATCGGATCCAGGGGGTCGTAGACGTTCACCCAGTCGCCCAGCAGACGGCCGGACGGGAAGGCCTCGGACGAGCCCTCGGCAGGCAGCACCCCATCTTGCACCTCGTCGAGCCCCAGCGGGCTGCCCAGTGTGATCCAGCCGTGCACCGGCGGGCAGTCGGGGTCATTGCGCAGGCTGTCGTAAGCGATCATCGTGCCCATGCTGTGAGAAAGCACCACCACGCGGTCGGACTCCTGGCGCGCAGCCCGAACCTGCTCGGCGAACCGTCTGCGCAGTTCCGCCCGGGCTTGAAACACTTGCCCATCGCTGCGAGTGAAGGGCTTGTTCTCCAGGAAGTAGTACGCCTCGACAGCGAATTCCTTGACCACGGCGTCCTTGACGAACCCAGGCAGCGGCACCCTTTCGAAGGGTGTCGCCGGTGCGCCCGCCGGCTGCGCAGGGGGCGCGCCATCGCTCGGCCCACCGTCCCCGACCAGGCGCCTTGTCAGCCGATCGACGAAGGCACGCGCCTCATCGGGGACCGCAGGGTCGACACCCGACGGTTTGTGCACATCCACCGACTCCACCACCGGCGGATCGCCCGCCGCCTCGTAGTAGCTGGTGAAGTCGGACTCGCAATCGACATGGAAGACATCCGCCCAATAGGCGTTGAACAGGCGCAGGTTGCCCGCCACCTGCAGGCCCGGGTTGTCGTAGCCGAAGAGTTCTGGCTTGGGGTTGTCGATGTCCAGCGCCCAGCGCCAAATCGTTTCGAGCGTATTGCGCGGAGGTTTCTTGGCCAGACCGTGCACCAGAACCAGACTCGGGGCGTTCGCGGGCATTCAAGCTCTCCTTGAAACAACGACTCGCTTGCGGCAGCGCAGGGTTTGCTCAGCGCTCACCGCCCTTGATCTATTTCTAGCAGGCCGCTGTACGCGTCGGCTCGGACAGCGCGCGGGCCAGCGCATCCGAACCGGCGATGCCGGCCTTGGTCTGCGGGCTGCTGCTCCGTCCGCCAAGGTCCACCCCACCGACCGCGTAAAAGCCCATCGCGTCGATCACCCTTCCCACGATCGGTCACCGAACCTCAGCACACTGAGCGAAGTCCGGGTGGGGAAGCGCCTGTAGGACCGAAGGGCTTGTTGCACGACCCGACCTGCCTTGCGACAGGGCAACCCAAGAGGTCACCTTCTTTGGGATGCTAACTGCGAAAACACGCACCGTACAGATGTCGCGAGGCACTGGCACGATCTCGAGAGGCGGCCCATCCCCCCGACCCGGCCGCAACCTCACACCGACCGGAACAGCGGGCTGCGCGTGCGCTGCTGCTGCGCGTCCGCCGCCGAGAGGAACTTCTCGGTGTGGATGTCGCGCTCGAAGAGCCGGCCCTGCATCAGCGCGGTGATGGCCGCGTCGATCATCGCGGGCGGGCCGCAGAGGTAGGCCTTCAATCCCCGGAAGTCGCCGTTGAAGTGATCGCGCGCCGCCTCGTGCGCCCAGCCGCGCGGGCCCGTCCAGGCGCTGCCGTCGGGCTCGTGCGAGAGCACCGGCAGGTAGGTCAGGTTCGGGTGCGCCTCGGCGCGGGCCAGCCACTCGTCGTGCTCGTAGAGCTCCTCGCGGCTGCGCTGGCCGACCACCAGGGTGATGGGCTGGGTGCAGCCGCGCTCCAGCAGGTCGAGGATCATGGCGCGCGGGCTGGCCAGTCCGGAGCCGCCGGCGATGAAGAGCAGGCCCTGGCCACCCCCTGGACTGTTCGGCTGATGGGCCGATTCGCGCACGAAGAAGCGCCCGTACGGCCCTGCTAGGCGCAGCGCCATGCCGGGCTGCAGCGCGTCGTGCAGCCAGCCGGTGCCGGCACCGCCGGGCACGCGACGCACCTGCAGCTCGATCTCGCGCTCGCCCAGCGCCAGCGACGGGGCGGAGGCGATCGAGAACGCCCGCCTGGCTTCGAGCCCCGGGATCTCCAGGTTGATGTACTGCCCGGCCTGGAAGTCCAGCGGCTGACCGGTTTCATCGCTCAGCCGCAGGCGGATGCCGCGGATGGTGGGCGTCAGCGCGGTGACGGCCAGCACCTCGGCCTCGAAGTCGCGCACCGGGATGACGCGGGCGTCCGGATCTTCGTCCAGGTCCGCCTCGATCACCGCGTCGGACTGCAGCGTCGCGCAGCAGGCCAGGGTCTGGCCCTCCTCGCGCTCGAAGTCCATCAGCGCGAAGGGCGAGGCCGCACCGTGCTCCACCTCCCCGTCCAGCACGCGCACCTTGCAGGTGGCGCACAGCCCGTGGCAGCAGGCGTGCGGCAGCCAGACGCCCGCGCGCAGGCAGGCGTCCAGCAGCGTCTGGTCCTCCTCGACCTCGACGGTCTGGCCGGTCGGCTCAATGCGCAACTCGAAGCTCATCCGCGGCCCCCGCTCAGAACGCCACGCCGGCCAGACCGGGGCGGTCGGGCGTGCGCAGGCGCAGGCTGGTCTTGTGGCCGATGCCGTTCTCGGCCAGGCTCTTGGCCGGGTCGGGCGTGAAGGGCTGGCCGCCCTTGAGCCACTCGGCGCGGGCCCAGTCGATGCCGGCAAAGTCCGGGTGCTGGCCGTACAGCCCCGGCAGCACGGCCTGAGGCAGCGCGCCAAACGGCATCTCCGGCGGCACGGGGATGCACAGCGGCGCCGCGAACATCAGGTGGCGGTCCCAGCCGATGTAGAGCAGCTGCTGGCCGCGGTAGTGGTCGGCGGTGTCCTTCATCTCGCCGTGGTAGTCGGGCGTGATCGCCTTGACGGTCATGGTGGTCTTCCTTCGGGTCGGGTTCAGGCGGCCTTGGGTTGCGCAGGCTGCGGCTCGGGCGGCAGAGTCGGGCCGTGCATGCTGGCGGGCTTGCCGGTCCATTGGGCCCAGTTCACCGCATCGACGTGGCCGGTGAAATCGCCGCCGTCCACGCCGGGCTGGATGCCCATGTAGCGCAGCGCCGCGACATGCGGGTTGAAGTCCGGCGCCGTGGGGTCGCTGTCCGGGTGGAACTGCGTGCCCTGGTAGATCTGGTGCACCGGCAGGTGGGCGTGCACGTACTTCTCGGGCTCCTTGCGGAAGGTTTCGCAGCAGCCGTCCGAGCAGAAGTGGAAGGTTTCGCCGAGGTATTTTTCTTCCCGGTAGCAGATTTCCGTCGGGTCGCCGGGCTCGGTGAAGAGCATCGGCCACTGGCAGGTCTGGCAGAGCTGCGGCAGCGTGCCGTTGGCAAAGGGCTTGCCTTCGGCGGCCATGCGGGCCCACTGCTCGTAGCGCGGCCGGTAGTATTGATCGAAGGTGTTGGGGTATTTGGCCGAGAGCCAATCCATGGCCCCTCGTCGTTTCGTGTGGAACCCGACAACGACAATGGGCCAGTAGAGCGCCGTTGAGGGCGGTCGCAACGGGAGTGAATTGATGAGCGTCGGAGTCGAAGCGCTGTTCACCAGCGCGCTGGGATTGCAGGCTCCTCGTCGTTTCGTGTGGAAGGCGACGTTGTCATTTCGCCGGGTCCAATGCGAAGGGACTGGCAGGCAGATGCCTGAGCTTGGCCATGCGCAAGTAGGCGATGGCGATGAAATTGGCGCTTGTTCTGAAGCCGCGGGCGGCGCGCTTGGCTTGCTGCAGCAAGCCGTTCATGGCCTCGACGAAGGCATTGCTGCGGTGATCCACCATGCCGCGCACGACAGCCTCGCGGCGCTCTGCCAGCGTGGCTGCCAGCTTCTTGAACGGCTCCAACCGGCAGCGCCTGGCCCAGCTCAGCCAAGCCTTGAGGTCCAGCGCCGCCTGCTCCGGGTTGTTGTGCGCCCGGGCCTGGGCATACACCTCGCGCAGCGCCATCTTCAGCCGCCACGCCCGTGCGCTCTTGAGCCCGGAGCGTTGCAGCCAGTGCATGGTGTCGATCTGCTGGCGGCTCCAGCTGGCTGGGTTGCGCCGCATGCCCCACATCAGCTGGCGCAGCGCCTGCGGCGCTCGCCCGCCCAGGGCCTGTCGCACCGGCGTGGGGTCGTCGGCCATCTCCTGGCGGCGCACCTGGTCCATCGCCTCCATCGCCATGGCGATCACATGGAAGCGGTCGTAGCTGATCTGGGCCTGCGGCAGCGCCTTGGCCACGCCCAGCGCATAGGCCGCGCTCATGTCCATGCACACATGCCGCACCTGAGCCGGGTCACCGCCGTGGGCCTTGAGGTCGGCCACGAAGTCCAGCACCGTCTGGTGGCTGCGGCCCTCGGTGGCGAACAGCAGCCGCTTGGCCACCAGGTCGTGCACCACAGTGATGTAGTGCTGACCGCGACGCAGGCTGGTCTCGTCGATGCCCACCACGCTCACGCCTTCGAGCCGCTCCAGCGCCCGGGCCTGACCAACGTAGTGCTCGATGCGCCGCCACAGTTGCTTGTCCGCGCAGCGCAGCAGCGCCGCGGCCTGGCGCACCGGCAAGTCACGACACAGCGTGAGCGCCAGGGCCTCGAAGGCGGCCGTGAAGCCCGAACCCGGCCGCGCCCACGGCACTGCCGTCTGCGTGGTCTTGCCGCAGCCGCCGCAGGCCACGCGCGGCACGTCGCAGTGCAGCCAGGCTTCGAACTGGAAGAAGTCCAGATGCCGCCACGAGCGACGCAGCCGGTCATGAACGGGCTGCGCCCAAGCCCCGCAGGCCGGGCAGGACAGGGCCGCGCCCTGGCAGCCGATCTCGAAGTCGATGCGCCGCCGGCTGGTGTCGAGCTTGACGTCCTCCACCACCCACGGCCGCTGCAATCCGGCTCCTCGTTGTTTCGTGTGGACTCCAACATTCAAAATCCGAGCTGGAGTGGAG
>DAOLLE010000074.1:0-9367 GCA_035331205.1 Burkholderiaceae bacterium | reverse complement strand
CCCCCGCCGCCGCAGGCCGCCAGCGTGGCCACGAACAGGGCGATCCACACGCCCCGGGCCGCACGCAGCAGGCGGCCCAGCAGCGGCACGACGCCCTGCACCCAGCCCTGTAGGGCCGGGGCAGCCGTCCGAGATGTCGCGTACACGTATGACATACAGGTCTCCTGGAGCCCGATCAGCCCCGACTGGATGCGAACAGGAAAGTGACGTTGGAGGGGCGCGCGGTGGTCATGGCGCGGCCAGGTCGAAAACCGCGAAGCTTTGCGCCGCCAGCGTCACCGACGCCGTGCCGCCGCTCGCGATGCTCAGGTCGGCCTCGCCGGCCGGCCACAGCCGCCGCAGCGTGCCGCCGCTGCCCAGGTGGGCCACGCTGACGGTGGCGCTGCTGCTGCCGTAGTTGAAGACGACCACGGTGGTCTGGCTGCCCAGCACGCGCTGGAAGCTCAGCGTCTTGCCGCTGACGGCGGGGAACAGGTAGCTGCCCTGCATCAGCGAGCTGCGCGAGGTGCGCAGCGCGATCACGTCCTTGTAGAAGCTGTGCAGGGAGCCGCTCACGCCCTGCTGGGCGGCCACGTTGTTCGTTGCCACGTTGGCCGACAGGGCGCGGAAGGGCGCAGCCGTGCTGAAGCCGCCACTGCCCCGGTTGCTGGCCGTCCAGCTCATGGGCGTGCGCAGCTTCCAGTCGCCACTGAGCGCACCGTTGTTGGCCATGCCGATCTCTTCACCGTAGTAGATGAAGGGCGTGCGGCCCTGCAGCAGGTTGGTGGCTGCGGCCAGGCGGTACTCGGCCGCGTTGCCGTCCACCTGGTTCCACACCCGGTCGCCGGCAAAGGCGTCATGGTTGCTCAGGAAGCCGGCCATGCCGGTGGGCGCCGTGCTCCAGTAGTTGCCCACCGTGCTGATGGCGCTGTTGTCGCCACCGGCGGCGCTGATGACGTCCCCCTGCAGGCTGAAGGCAAAGGCGCTGCCGCAGACCGTGTCGGCGCCGAAGCGCTGCGGCTGGCCGGGGGCCTCGCAGACCATGTAGCGGTTCGGGTAGGCCTGCACCACCTGGCGCACCGCAGCCATCACGGCGTCGTTCTCGGGCTGGTTCTCCCAGGCGCTGGAGCCGTTTTCGATCAGGTTGCCCACCGCGTCGAAGCGGAAGCCGTCCACGCCAAGGTTGAGCCAGTAGCGCAGGTTGCTGTGGTGGTAGGCCAGCGCCTGCGCGTTGCGCAGGTTGAAGTCGGGCATCTGGCTCCAGAAGCCGGCGAAGTACCAGCCGGTTCCGGTCGAGTACCAGGGGTAGCTGCCGTAGATGTTCCAGGCGCTGCTGGGCGCGCCGCTGCTCCAGAGGTACCAGTCGCGGTAGGGGTTGTCGGCGGCGTGGCGGGCGTTCAGGAACAGCGGGTTCGTGGCGCCGCTGTGGTTCATCACGTAGTCGACGATCACGCCGATGCCGCGCGCATGGGCCTGGCTCAGCAGTTCCTTGAAATCGTCCAGGCTGCCGTAGTCGGCCTCGATGCGGCGGTAGTCGCTCACCGCATAGCCGTGGTCACGGTCCTGGCTCTGGGTCACCGGCATGAGCCAAAGGCCGGTGATGCCCAGGTCCCGGAGGTAGTCCAGCCGACTGATCAGGCCGCGCAGGTCGCCGATGCCGTCACCGTCGCTGTCCTGGTAGCCGCGGACGTAGATCTCCATGAAGGCGCCGTTCTGCCAGCCCGCCGGCAGCGCACTGGGCGAGTCCGCCTGCGCCACGGTGGACACGTCCACCGCGGGCGGCGGCTCGGTCGACGCGGACCCACCGCCGCCGCAGGCAGCGAGCAGCAGGGCCAGGAGCAGGGTGGCGGGCTTCATGGCGACGTCAGGCGGGCCGGGTCACTTCTTGCAGGGCGCTTCCTCGCGGCCCTTCTTGGCGTCGTCGAGCGAGTAGTAGATCTTGCGATCACCATCGTTGACCCAGATCTCCTGATACTGCTTGCCGTCGAACTTCATGTCGCGGCCGCCCTGGTCCTTGGTGTCGCCCTTGTGGACGATGTAGTTGACCGTGCGGGAGCTGCCGAAGGCGCTCAGGTCGGCCTGCCAGAACACGCCGAAGTCGTTCTTGCCGGTGGGCATCATCGGCTTCTGCCACTCGACGCCCTCCAGCGGGATGCCCGGGTTCTTCCAGAGGTGCACGCCCCAGCCGTCGTAGTTGCCGTCACAGCGCTGGTAGTTGATCTGGACCTTGCCCTCGGGCGGCGCAGCCAGCGCAGACAGCGGCCCGGCGGCGGCCAGCGCGAGGATCGCCAGGGACTGGAAGAGGCTCTTGCGGTTCATGGAAGGCTCCTTTCGTAGGAAGGACGGGGGTGAAGACAGCTCAGCCTTTGGTGCCGCCGGCAGTGAGCCCGGAGATCAGCCACTTCTGCGCCAGCACGAAGACGACGGTGATCGGCAGGCCAGACAGGATCGCGGTGGCCGCGAAGTCGCCCCAGCGGAAGTTGTGCTCGTGCACGAACTGCTTGGTACCGACCGCCAGCGTCAGGTGCTCGGAGGTGTTGAGCAGGATCGAGGCGACCGGGTACTCGATCACCGCGCCGATGAAGGACAGCAGGAAGACCACCGCCAGGATGGGCAGCGACATCGGCAGCAGCACGTAGCGGAAGGCCTGCCAGGGCGAGGCGCCGTCGACCTTGGCGGCCTCTTCCATCTCGTAGGGAATGGTTTCGTAGTAGCCCTTGATGGTCCAGACGTGCATCGCGATGCCGCCCGAATACGCCAGGATCAGCGCCCAGTGCGAGTCGATGCCGAAGGCCGGGAAGGCCGCGCCGATGCGGTCGAAGATCGCGAAGATCGCCACCAGCGCCAGCACCGCCGGGAACATCTGCATCAGCATCAGGCCGGTGAGCACCTGGCCGCGGCCGCGGAACTTCATGCGTGCCAGCGCGTAGGCGGCGGTGGTGGACAGCAGCAGCGTCACCAGCCCGGAAACGGTGGCCACCTTGATGGAGTTCCACAGCCAGCGCAGCACCGGCAGCTCCGGCTCGATCAGCTGGCCGTTGGCGGCCTGGTAGGGCAGGCCGAAGGCGTAGCGCCAGTGTTCGAAGCTGATCTCGGAGGGGATCAGGCTGCCGGTGGCGAAGTTGCCGGGCCGGAACGACACCGACAGCACCACCAGGAAGGGGAACACCACCACCGCACAGAGCGCGATGAGGAAGAGGTGCGCGGCCAGCACACGCCAGCGCTGCGACTTGTCGACGACCAGGGCCATGGCGGGGTTCTCCTCTACCTGCGTCTCAACGCTTGCTGTCGTCCTGGGCCAGGCGCGTGAAGCGCATCTGCACCAGCGTGATCGCGGCCACCAGCAGGAAGATCACGGTGGAGATCGCCGAGGCCAGGCCGAACTGCTGGCCCGAATCCTGGAAGGCCATGCGGAAGGTGTAGGACACCAGGATGTCGGTGGTGCCCGCGGGCACGCTGATGTCCAGGAAATCCGGTCGCCCGCCGGTCAGCAGCGCGATCAGCACGAAGTTGTTGAAGTTGAACGCGAAGGACGAGATCAACAGCGGCGTCAGCGGCTTGATGATCAGCGGCGCGGTGATGCTGACGAAATTGGTGATCGGCCCGGCGCCCGCGACCGCGGAGGCCTCGTAGAGGTCGCTGGGAATGGACTTGATCAGCCCCATGCAGACCACCATCATGTAAGGGAAGCCCAGCCAGGTGTTGACGATCAGCAGCATCGCCTTGGCCAGGAAGGGATCGGCGAACCAGGCGGGCTTGATGCCGAACAGGCCGTTCAGGATCGCGTTGATCTCGCCCAGGTTCTGGTTGAACAGCCCCTTGAAGATCAGGATGGAGATGAAGCCCGGCACCGCATAGGGCAGGAAGAGCATCAGGCGGTAGACGGCGCGCCCCCGCAGGCTCTCCCAGTTCAGCAGCACGGCCAGCAGCAGGCCCAGGCTGGCGGCGAAGAGCACCGTCAGCGCAGCGAAGGTGACCGTCCAGACGAAGATGCGTGCGAAGGGTTCTTGAAAGCGCTGATCCGTGAAGATGCGCTTGTAATGGTCGAAGCCGACGTTGACCCGGAAACCCGGCTCCTTGCGCTCGCCCGCGGCGTTCTCGAAGAAGCCGCTCTGGAAGTTGGGCTTGATCACCTCGCCGGTGTCGACGTTGGTCAGGCTGCCGTCGGCGCCCGCCTTGAACAGCGGCTGCACCGGCGCGAACTCGCGCAGCGAGGTCATGCGCACCTGCTTGCCGTCGGCAAAGCGCAGCGTCAGCGCCTTGAGGTCCTTCTGCTGCGCGATCACGTCCTTGAGCGGCAGCGCGTCACCCAGCACCGCGCCGGCGGCCTTCTCGGGTTGCACCTCGACCGTCAGCGAAGCCGGCTGGCGCAGCGCGAGCGCACTGGAGACGAAGGCGCGCTGCTCGTCCTCCTGGTCCTCCAGGCGGATGCGGAACTGGTGCCCGTCGGGGTGCAGCGAGAACTTGTAGGCCGGCCCCGGCGCGCGGAAGGTCTCTTCCTGCAGGTACTGCAGCGCCCGCTCGTAGTCCAGCAGGTTGCGCGAGCTGTAGTTGGTGAAGCCGATCGCGACGGTGTAGACCATCGGGAAGACGACGAACACGATCGCCGCCGCCACGCCCGGGAAGAGGTAGCGCAGCGCCACCGTCTGCTTTGAGCTGTAGGTCCACAGCGCCAGCGCGGCGATCACCAGCAGGGTGGCCGCCAGCAGCGTCTGGCCCACGGCGTAGACCAGCGTCACCAGGTAGAGCGCCGCCAGCACGCCGAAGCCGGCCAACGCTGGCGGGAGCCAGCGGCGGGAAGGAGAGGTGACTTGCATGGTCGTCGATGGCCCGCGCGGTAAGACTCGCACCCAGCGGCGCGAGCGTCCTTCCCAGCTTGGCACCGCGGTCCGGCGCAGGCGGAAAAAATGGAAGAGGGCTGGCGCGGCGAACCAGCCGCAGGCCGGCCCGCCTCACCCGATCACTTGGACAGGATGCGCTTGGCCGCTGCGTCCATCGCTTCCTTGGGGGTCTGGCGCGCTTCCATCACGTTGCCCAGCGCCGAGACCATGGCCGACCAGAAACGGCCCATCTCGGGGTTGTTGGGCATCGGCACGCCGTCCTGCGCCGAGGCCATCGTCGCGGCAATGGCCGGGTCCGACTTCAGCTCGGCGAAGTAGGCCTTGCTCGCCGGCACGCCGATCGGCTCGACCTCGTTGACCGTCTTCAGGCCCTTGGGCGTGAGCATGTGGTTCTCGATGAACTCGACCGCCAGGTCCTTGTTCGGCGAGGCCTTGTTGATCATCACGCCCTTGACGCCGACGAAAGGCACCGCCTTCTTGCCCGCCACCATCGGGATCTTGGTGACGCCGAAGTCGATCTTGGCCTTGCGCAGGTTGTCCCAGGACCAGGGGCCATTGATCATCATCGCCACCTTGCCCTGCGCCATGCCGCCTTCCATCTCGGCGTAGCCGCTGCCCTCGGGCATGTACTTCTCGCGCAGCAGCTTGTTGAGCAGCTCCACGCCCTTGAGCGCGCCGGCGTTGTTCACGCCGGTGTCGGCGCCGTCGTAGCTGCCATCGGCCTTCTGCTTGAATGCATAGCCACCATTGGCCGCCATCAACGGGAAGGTGAAATAGGTGTTGGTGTAGTCCCAGAGGATGGCCCGCACCCCCTTGGGCTCGAGTTGCTTGTCCAGCGCCATCACTTCTTCGAAGCTCTTGGGGGGGGTCTTCACCAGCGCCTTGTTGTAGACCAGCGAAACCGCCTCAATGGAGTACGGGTAGCCCCAGGTCTTGCCGCCGATGGTGAAGGCCTTCATGGCCAACGGGTCGGTATCGGCGACGAACTTCTTGCTCGGCGTCAACGGCTGCAGCAGGCCGCCGGAGACCCATTCGCCGATGCGGTCGTGCGCCCAAATCCAGATGTCCGGCCCCTTGCCGGCCGCCGCAGCCTGCTGGAATTTGCCCGGGCCGTCCTCGGGCGCCTCGACGGTCACCGGCACGCCGGTCTTCTTGGTGAATTCGTCGGCAACTTTCTGCAGGCCCTTGGAGCCGTCCACGCTGAACCACACCAGCAATTTGCCGGACTCGGCCGCGAAGGCCGCCGGACTCATCAGTCCGGTGGCCAGAAGCGCCGGCACCGTGACGCTGGCGAGGGTAAAGCTGCGACGTTGCGTGCGCATCATGATTCTTCCTTGCGATGAAGCGCCGAAGCGGCGGCGCGATGCGGACCGGCTCGAGACACCGGTCTGCAAAGGGACAGATCCGCCCGGCGCGATCGCCACCGGGCGCCACGGTCACCCGCAGGGGTAACCGTCAACCAACTCACCCGGGCGGCCGACCCGATCGCCGGCCGCCGGGCAGATCACCACCAAGCCTCGGCCTGCACACCGAAGGTCGTGCCGCTGTTCTTTGTGCCGAACACACCGTTGGCGATGCCGTAGTTGCGCGCCACATCGTTCCAGTGCGCGTAAGTCACGAAGGCACGCAGCACCGGACGAGCCCAGACACCTTCGCTCAGAGCCAGCTGCGGCGCGATGGTCAGCTTGTCCAGCTTGGACGCCTTGCCTGCATCCGCACCCCAGGGCGTCTTGGCCTCGTCATGGCCCAACTCGGCAGCCAGACTGAAGTTCTTGGTGAAGTTGTACACCGGACGCACGCCGAAGCTCATCCACGTCCAGGTCCGGTCGCCAGACCAGCCGGTGTTGTTCGGCTGCTCACTCTTGCCGTAGTGAGCGGTGGCGGTGCCACTCCAACCCGTGCCCGGGAAGTTGACCGACAACTGTTCGTGGATGCGCCAGGCCTTCGCATCCTTTTGCTGGCCAGCGCCCGCATAGGTCGGCAGCCATTCGAAGCCTGCGCCACCCTGGTCTCGCCCAACCACCAGGGCGAGCTTGTTGAAGCCACCGAGAATGCCACCTTGGGTGTGCTGCAGGAACAGCATGTCGCCGCTGCCCTTGTTCACACCGCTGGCGGCCGTGCTGTCCATCAGGTGCACGAATTCGCCTTCGAACTTGCCGCCCGGGTTGACGTCGATGTCGTAGAAGCGCGCCGAGTAGCGCTTGTTGACCACGTCGTTGGCGCCATTGGCATTGCCACCGTTCTGCAGATAGGCAAACGCCAGCTTGACCGGACCCGCCTGGATCTCCTCGATACCGGCGCCCGTGCCGTTGTTGGTCCAGTAGTAGTAATCGTTCATGTGGACGTCATGGCGGTTGTAGAACCGCTGACCAACCCACAGGCTGGCGTTTTCCAGCGCACCGCGACCGAAGAAGCCGCCCGCCGAGAAGTAATTCTCCCGGTGCAGCCAGTTCATCGCGTTGCCGTTGGTGGACTCCGCATCCTGCTTGCCCTGGTTCTGCACCGCCAGGGTCATCTTGTACTTGTACCAGACGCCGTTGGTGTCACCGAACGGCAGCGCGATGCTGTGCTCGCTGTAGTTGTCGCACTCGTTGCCCAGGCGGTATTTGGCCAGCGCACCGTTTTCCTTGAAGCACTGCAGGTTGCCACCATCGCTGGTGCCACCCGCTTGGGCGCGCACATAGCCGTGGTACTCCAGGCCGTCGGCCCACACGCCAGGGGCCACCAGCGCGGCACCCAGGGCCAGAACGAGCGGGAGGGGCTTGAACGTCTTGCGCATTGTCATCTCCTCTTTGATTGAGACGGAACAGAAGACACCGCGGCTCGAACCGTCATCGATCGAGCTCCGGAGGCGGGCGGGACAGGCTGCGGCGGTTTGTGAATCGATCAACATCGACTACGGACAAGATTGTGAATCGATTAACTTTCGCGTCAATATCAACAGAATCAGGGTTTTTCTGGATTGACTTGATTTCCACGAATCGTGCCCTCACAGCCTCCAGAACTGGCGCACCACCGGTGCGCCGGCGGGACACCTACCGGTTGTCCTGCGCGGTTGGCCCAGCCGCGGGCTCGGGCACCAGCAGATGCCGAGCCGCGGCAGAAATCAGGTTCGCGACCCGGTGTGGCGGGCTGGCGTAGAACGCCTGCCAGGCTTCGGCAACCTGCTCGCGGTAGAGCGAGGCATCAACGCCCTGTTCCTCGGCCTCGCGCCACAGGCGGCCCTGCCAGCCCAGCCGGACGGCCGAGCCGATCACCACGTCGACCACGAACAGTCCGTCCACCTGGAGATCCGGATTGGCCGCGCACAGGTCCGACAGCACCCCGACCGCCTCGACGGTGAGTTGTCGATAGTCGGGCGCCTGGATCTTGTGCAGCAGGTCGTCGACCAGCAGCGCAAACCCGATTTCAGAGCGGGTGCTGTCGGCGCGCAACAGGCGGCTGTCCAACCGATTGCGGATGTCGAACTGGTCGGCAATCACCAGCCCGTTGCAGTGATGCAACAATTCCCACACACGGGCATGAAACCCTTCTGGCACCCGGGTGATTGCCCCCCTCATCTCCCGCCAGGCGTGCCAGCCACCGGCATCCGACGCGTCGAGCACCGGATCGCCATCGCTGTGGTACTGCACCACCGTCAGCGCTGCGGCCCCAGGTCCGGCGTCCAGGTGGTGGCCTTTCAGAAGGTCGGCAGCCAAGTCCTTCTCGCGGCGGATGACCTCGCGCAGGCGCACCAGCAAGGCGTGTGGGCTGAGGTCGAGCAGGTGCTCGAAGGCCTCGGCCTGGGTCACGCCGTGCTCGCGGGCCAGCCAGCCGGCCAGCAGGGTGACCAGCGACCAGGGACGCAGCGTCAAGGTCCCCTGGAAAGGTGCCGCATCGTCCTGCATGGCCAGGCCGAGCAGGCAGACCACCTCTTCGATCAGCACGCGCACCCGCACATCGGTCCCCCCGTAGCGGCGCACGGTGTCGACGATGGCGGCCTGCGCAAGCGGCCTGTCCAGAATGGCGCCCTCGCTGTAGGCGCGGCCCAGCGCGAGCCGCTTGCGATGCACCATCACGCGGGTCACGGCCAGTTCCAGCCCGGCGTCGTGCCAGTCCAGCCAGCCGGCCGCTCGGCGCAGCACGCCCCACAGTCGCTCGCGCGCGGCGCGCCGCGCCACGGCCTGCAGCCGTTCGAGCAGCGCCATGGGCAATTCCGTGTCGCGGCCTCCCAGCGAAGTCGCCGGCCCATCGCCGTGCACCTCCCGCTCGAGGCCGCAGAGCAGGCCGAGGATCTCGATCTGCTCGTAGGGATTGCGGCTGCGCTCGAGCTGGCGCCGCAGGGCAACCGCATCGCGGACCCGCTCCAGCGCGGCCGCGCGTTGCGGGGTCAGGGGCCGCGTGGCGGCTTCGTCCCAGCCCAGGGTGTCGATCTCTGCCGTCCCGGGCGGTGGCGCCCCATGCCCCCAAGGCGCGGTCGGATCCAACCCGTCGGCCCAGCCGTCCAGCGGCAGCGGCGGCTGAGCGGCGGCGACGCCGGCCACACCGGCCCAGCGGCAGGCGGGCAC
>DAOLLE010000073.1:0-9486 GCA_035331205.1 Burkholderiaceae bacterium | reverse complement strand
CGACGGTGACAAGGGCGAGCTGCTGTACCGCGGCTACCCGATCGAGCAGCTGGCCGAGAACTGCGACTACCTCGACACCTGCTACCTGCTGCTGTACGGCGACCTGCCCAACGCCGACCAGCGTGCGACCTTCCACAAGCGTGTGCTCAACCACACGATGGTCAACGAGCAGATGCAGTTTTTCCTGCGCGGCTTCCGTCGTGATGCGCACCCGATGGCGGTGATGACCGGCCTGGTCGGCGCCCTGTCGGCCTTCTATCACGACAGCACCGACATCAACAATCCCGAGCACCGCGAGATCGCGGCGATCCGCCTGATCGCCAAGATGCCCACGCTGGTGGCGATGGCGTTCAAGTACAGCGTCGGCCAGCCCTACATGTACCCGCGCAATGAGCTGTCGTACGCCGGCAACTTCATGCGCATGATGTTCGCGACGCCCTGCGAGGACTACAAGGTCAATCCGGTCATCGAGAAGGCGCTGGATCGCATCTTCATCCTGCACGCCGACCACGAGCAGAACGCCTCGACCTCGACGGTGCGTCTGTGCGGCTCGTCGGGCACCAACCCGTTCGCCGCCATCGCGGCCGGCGTGGCCTGCCTCTGGGGCCCGGCCCACGGTGGCGCCAACGAGGCCTGCCTGAACATGCTGGAAGACATCCAGAAGATGGGCGGCGTGGCCAAGGTCGGCGAGTTCATGGAGCAGGTGAAGGACAAGAACTCGGGCGTGCGCCTGATGGGCTTCGGTCACCGCGTCTACAAGAACTACGACCCGCGCGCCAAGCTGATGCGCGAGACCTGCCACGAGGTGCTCAACGAGCTGGGCCTGCACGACGACCCGCTGTTCAAGCTGGCGATGTCGCTGGAGAAGATCGCGCTGGAAGACGACTACTTCGTCGCCCGCAAGCTCTACCCGAACGTCGACTTCTACTCCGGCATCGTGCAGCGCGCGATCGGCATCCCGGTGCAGCTGTTCACCGCGATCTTCGCGCTGGCGCGCACCGTCGGCTGGATCGCCCAGCTCAACGAGATGATCGCCGACCCCGAGTACAAGATCGGCCGTCCGCGCCAGCTCTTCGTCGGCGCGGCCACCCGTCAAGTCAAGCCGCTGGCCGAGCGCTGATCGCATATCGCATTCCCGCGTCCGGTCCTGAATAGGTCCGGGCGCGGCGGTCCAGAAAAAGCCCCGGGTTCATGCCCGGGGCTTTTTTGTTGTGGCGCTCCAGCAAGGGGCCAGCGGCGAAGGCCGGCCCCTTGCCCGGCCCCTTTCGTTCAGCGCACCACCGCCAACTCGGCGCGCTCGCTGCCGCGGTAGGTGAACAGCGTCAGCGCGCCGTTCTTGATGTCGCCCTTGTCGTCGAAGGCGATCGTTCCGGTCACGCCCGGGTAGACGTTGCTGGCCAGCACCGGCAGGTACTTGGCCGGCTCGGCCGAGCCGGCCTTGACCATCGCGGCGGCCATCGCCATCGTCGCGTCGTAGGTGTAGGGCGAGTAGATCTGCACCTCGGCGCCGTACTTCTTCTTGAAGTCGGCCTTGAACTTGTCCAGCGCCGGCTTCTGGGCGGGCTCGACGCCGCCGGCGATCGCGCAGATCACCTCGCCATCGGCCAGCGACGTGCTGGCCAGCTTCGGCAGCTCGGCGGTGCACACGCCGTCACCGCCCATGAACTTGGTCTTGATGCCCAGCTGGCGCAGCTGGCGCAGCATCGGGCCGGCCACCGCGTCCATGCCGCCGTAGAACAGCACGTCGGGGTGGGCGCCCTTGATCGAGGTGAGGATGCCGGTGAAGTCGGTGGCCTTGTCGTTCGTGAACTCGTGCTTCACGATCGTTGCGCCGGCGGCCTTGGCGGCCTTCTCGAACTCGCTGGCCACGCCCTGGCCATAGGCGGTGCGGTCGTCGACCACCGCCACCGTCTTGGCCTTGAGCTGCTGCACCGCGTAGCGGCCCAGCGTGCCGCCCAGCTGCGCGTCGTCGGCCACCATGCGGAAGGTGGTCTTGAAGCCCTGGCGGGTGTACTTCGGGTTGGTCACCGACGGGGCGATCTGCGGAATGCCGGCATCCGAATAGAGCTTGGCCGCCGGAATCGCGGTGCCCGAGTTCAGGTGGCCGACCACGCCGTTGACCTTGGAGTCGACCAGCTTCTGCGCCGCGGCGGTGCCCTGCTTCGGGTCGCCCGCGTCGTCCTCGGCCAGCAGTTCGAAGCGCGCCTTGCGCCCGCCGATCGTCACGCCCCGGGCGTTGAGCTCGTCGATGGCCATGCGCGCGCCGTTCTCGTTGTCCCGCCCGAGGTGGGCGGCACCGCCGCTGAGGGCGGCGACGTGGCCGATCTTGACCACCAGGGGCTGAGACGGGGCTTGCGTCTGGGCGAACACGGTGCCGGCGCTGCCGGCCAGGGCCACCAGGGTGGCGAGGCGATGGGGAGACATGGGAGGACAGGTTCCTGGAAACACCGTCGACCGAGGGACCGGCCACGGCAGACCCTGATTATCCCCCCGGATGCAGGGTTTTCCCTGGGATTGGAGAGCCGGACCGGGCCCGCAGACGGCCCCGATCGACGCCGCGCTCGACGCTGCCGGCGGCCCCTCGGGGCCTGCGCCGGGTGGCCGGGGCCTGCCCTTAGACTGCCGCCATGCCCTCCAACCGAACCGGCCCGCCGAAATCCACCCGCGCGGCGGCGGGTCGAGCGCAGGCGGCGCCGTTGACCGGGCACCTGACGCTCGAGACCCCGCTGGGCGCAGTGCTCAGCGACACCCGCATCCGCCTGCTCGAGGCGATCGAGCGCGTGGGCTCGCTCCACCGCGCTGCGCGTGAGGTGCCGCTGTCCTACAAGGCAGCCTGGGACGCGCTGGACGCGATGCACCAGCTCTCGCCCGAGCCGCTGGTGCTGCGCAGCACCGGCGGGGCCGGGGGCGGCGGCACGCGGCTGACCGACTACGCCCGGCGGCTGATCGCGCTGTACCGCGCGATGGAGAGCTCGCAGCAAGACATTCTGGACCGCATCGGCCTGCTGCTGCCCGAGGTCGCGGGCCCCGAGTTGCGCGGCTGGATCCGCCGCCTGTCGATGAAGACCAGCGCGCGCAACCAGTTCGCGGTGCGCGTCACCGGCCTGGCCGACCGCGGCGGCATCGTCGACGTGACGCTGCAGCCCGAGGTCGGGCCCGACGCTGCCAACGCCGGCCCGCTGCTGGCCTGCATCACGCCCGAGTCGGTCGACCACCTCGGGCTGAGCCTGGGCAGCGAGCTGTTTGCGCTGTTCAAGGCGCCGGCGGTACAGATCCTGACCGAGCCGCCCGCGCCGCTGGCGGGCCAGAACGTGCTGGCTGGTGTGGTGAGCGCGCTGCGGCCCGGTCAGGCGCGTTGTGCGGTGACGCTGACGCTGCCGGGCGGGCCGGTGCTGCACGCCGTTGTCGAGCCGGCGCAGCAGGCGGCGCTGGCGGTCGGCCAGGCGGCCTGGGCCGTGTTCGGTGGCGATCAGGTGGTGCTGGTCACCTTGGCCTGAGCGCGCCTGGCGGCAACTTGTCGCAGCGCATCGCCCGGTCATCCCGACTCGGGCTAAGCTCGCCGCCCGGGCGGCCGGATGTGCGGCCGCCGCTTTGGCCGATGTCCCCATGCAGTTCACCCCGATCGACGACGACAGCGAGCATGCCGCTCACAGCCCGGCCGAGCGCGCCGCGGCCGCCTCGCGCAGCACCTGGGTCAGCGTCGTCGTCAACCTGGGCCTCACTGCGCTGCAGATCGTCGTCGGGCTGCTGGCGCATTCGGCGGGCCTGATCGCCGACGGCATCCACTCGCTGTCCGATCTGGTGGCCGACTTCGTCGTGCTGCTGGCCAACCACCACAGCCAGAAGGACGCCGACAGCAACCACCCCTATGGCCACCAGCGCTACGAGAACGCGGCGTCGCTGCTGCTGGGTGCGCTGCTGCTGGCGGTGGGGGCGGGCATGCTCTGGTCGGCCTTCCTGAAGCTGGAGCAGCCCGAGACGGTGCAGACGGTGCACATTGCTGCACTCTGGGTTGCGGGGGCGGCGCTGCTGGCCAAGGAGGCCCTGTTTCGCTACATGCTGGCGGTGGCCAAGCGGGTCAAGTCCAGCCTGCTGGTGGCCAACGCCTGGCATGCGCGCTCGGACGCGGCCTCTTCGCTGGTGGTGGGCGTGGGCATCGTCGGCAACCTGGCGGGCTACCCGATCCTGGACCCGATCGCCGCGGCCATCGTCGGCTTCATGGTCGCCAGGATGGGCTGGTCCTTCGCCTGGGACGCGCTGCACGACCTGATGGACCGCGCGATCGACGACGAGGAGGTCGCCGCGATCCGCCGTACCCTGGCCGAAACGCCTGGCGTGGCGGGCGTGCACGATGTGCGCACCCGCAAGATGGGCGACCTGATCGTCGTCGACGCGCACCTGGAGGTGGATGCCACGCTGACCGTCGAGGCCGGCCACGACATCGCGGTGCAGGCGCGCAACCGCGTGATGCAGCGCCACCGCGTGCTCAACCTGCTCACGCACGTCGATCCCTGGCACCGCCCGGACCTCGACCACGCCCGCCCCCGCCGGGCGGATGCCCGCGCGACTTGAAGCGGCGATCCCAGCGCTTCAGCGCGGCAGCAGAGCCTCGACCTCGCGCGCGAGGCCCTCGGGCTTGTCGGTCGGCGCGTGGCGTGAGACGACCTCGCCCTGCGCGTTCACCAGGAACTTGGTGAAGTTCCACTTGATGCCCTCGGTGCCCAGCAGGCCGGGCGCCTGCTTCTTCAGCAGCTGGTAGAGCGGGTGGGCGTTGGGGCCGTTGACCTCGATCTTCGCGGCCATCGGGAAGGTCACGTCGTAGCTCAGGCTGCAAAAGCTCTGGATCTCGGCTTCGTCGCCCGGCTCCTGGTGGCCGAACTGGTCGCAGGGAAAGCCCAGCACCACGAAGCCGCGGTCCTTGTAGCGCCGGTACAGCGCCTCCAGCCCGGCGTACTGCGGCGTGAAGCCGCAGCGGCTGGCCACGTTGACGATCAGCAGCACCTGCCCGGCGTAATCGGCCAACGGGCGCAGGCGGCCGTCGATGGTGCGGAACTCGATGTCGTGGAGCTTCATGGTGGCAACGGAAGGTGAGGGCATGGTCCATTGTGGCCGCATCGGTCGGCCCCTGCGCGCTGCGCGCCAAGCCTCGGCCTTGGCCCTCGCTGGTGGGGCACCCGGCGTTCTCGGAGGGCGGTGAAGGGGCCTGGGCAGGGATGCCGCGACCGCCATAGCCCCGCCATCCCGACGGCGGCTCTCTCGTCGAGGGGCCGCCCATCGCTGCGCCACGGCCGGCCGGAACTGGGCGAGGTCTGCCTCGCTGTTTTACCCACCACCGTACCCGGTCGAGCCGACACTGGCGGGTGATCGCTGCGGCTGCCTTGCCGCAGCATCTGATGCGCGGAGAGCACGATGGGCTTCGGAACAGATTGGCGGATCGGTACCCGCCTGGGAACTGCCTTTGCCGGCATGGTCGTGGTCACGGTGATCATGGCGGCCGTGGGCGGCCTGCGGTTGAACCATGTCCGTGAGGAGGTGGAAGCGATGGCGCGCAACGAGCTGGTCAAACTCGGTCAGCTCGGCGAGGTGAAGGACAACCTCAACGTCGTCGCCCGTGGGGTGCGCAACATCGCACTGATGCGCGACGAGGCCGATCGAGGCCCCGAACGGACCCGCATCGAGAAGATGCGCGTGCGCAACCAGGCGCTGCTCGCGCAGCTGGGCGCGTCGGTCAACCGGGCCGACGAAGGTGCCCGCCTGCGCGCCGTCTACGATGCGCAGCAGCCCTACGACCGGGCGATGAACCGCGGCATCGAGCTGGCCTCGGGCAGCGACCCCGCGGCGGCGGCGCAGTTCCTGGTGCGCGAGGTGCGGCCGGTGCAGACGGCCTACTTCAAGGCGGTGGACGAGGCGATCGAGGGCGAGCAGGCGCGCATGCATCAGGTGGTGCGGGGCATCCAGGCCGACGCCCAGCGCAGCGCGCTGGCGATGTTCGCCCTCGCCGCGCTGGCGGCCGCGGGCGGTTTGGCGCTGAGCTGGGTCGTGACGCGTTCGATCACCCGGCCGATCGGCCAGGCGGTGCAGGTGGCGCGCACCGTCGCCGCTGGCGACCTGACCTCGCAGATCGAGACGCGCCGTCAGGATGAGGCCGGCGAGCTGCTGCGGGCGATGGCGGAGATGAACACTTCGCTGTCGCGCATCGTGCAGCAGGTGCGCGGCGGCAGCGACGGCATCGCCACCGGCTCGGCCCAGGTGGCCAGCGGTGCGGCCGACCTGAGCCAGCGCACCGAGATGCAGGCCAGCAGCCTGCAGCAGACCGCGGCGTCGATGGAGCAGCTCACCGAGGCGGTGCAGTCCAGTGCGCGCACCGCCCACGAGGCCAGCGACCTGGCCACGGCCGGCCTGGGTGCCGCGCAGCGCGGCGGCGAGTCGGTGACGCAGGTGGTGCAGACGATGCAGCAGATCGCCGAGTCCTCGCGCAAGGTGGCGGACATCATCGGCGTGATCGACGGCATTGCCTTCCAGACCAACATCCTGGCACTCAACGCGGCGGTGGAAGCCGCGCGCGCGGGTGAGCAGGGCCGCGGCTTCGCGGTGGTGGCCGGCGAGGTGCGCAACCTCGCGCAGCGCTCCGCCCAGGCGGCGCGCGAAATCAAGAGCCTGATCGGCAGCAGCGTCGAGCGCGTCGAGCACGGCAGCCGCCAGGTTGGCGAGGCTGGGCAGGCGGTGCGCGACATCGTTGGCCACGTCGAGCGCGTTGCCCAGCTGATCCAGGACCTGTCGGGCACCGCGGCCTCGCAGAGCGCCAGCATCGGCGAGGTCGGTGCCGCGGTGAACCAGCTCGACGAGGTGACGCAGAGCAACGCCGCGCTGGTCGAGCAGAGCGCCGCTGCCGCCGAGAGCCTGCGCGAGCAGGCCCAGCGGCTGGCCGATGCGGTCCAGGTCTTCCGTCTGCCCGCCACCGTCGTGGCCTGAGCGCCGCGACGACCGGCAGGAACCGAGGGCCTGGCCCGGAACTGGGGTCCGAAGCTCCCCCGAATCGGCGTGTGCAGGCGGCCGCGGGCGTTGCATGCTGGCTGGATGGGAAACGGCAAGGACGGTGCGGTGACCGAGGCGCCGGGCGTGCAGCCCGACCGCGCACTGCGTCACTGGCACGCGGCTCGCTTGCAGCAGCAGGGGCCGCGGTCGGTGAAGATCTCACCAGCGGCGTCCGCCCCCTGTCGATGATCGGCACGCCAAAACTGCCCTGCGTCTGCCATGTGTGAACTGCTCGGACTGAACAGCAACGTACCCACCGCGGTGACCTTCTCGTTCACTGGCTTCTCGGCGCGCGGCGGTGCCACCGGCCAGCACGCCGACGGCTTCGGACTGGCCTTCCACGATGGCCAGGGCTGCCGGGTTTTCGTCGACCCCGCCCCGGCGCACGACGCCGCGCTGGCCGCCTTCCTGCGCCAGCACCCGATCCGTGCCCGCACCGTGCTGGCGCACATCCGCAAGGCCACGCAGGGCCCGGTGCAGCTGTCGAACTGCCACCCCTTCGTGCGCGAGTGGAATGGCCGGTCCTGGACCTTCGCGCACAACGGCCACCTGAAGGACTTCCGCCCGCGCCTGCGCGGCCCCTTCCAGCCCGTGGGCAGCACCGACAGCGAGCAGGCCTTCTGCTGGATCCTCCAGGAGTTGCGTCGCCGCCTCGGCGCGCGGCGCACGCCCGGCTGGGCCGAGGTGGCGCCATTGCTCTCCGAACTGGCTGCCGAGGTGGCGCGGCACGGCCGCTTCAACTTCCTGCTCAGTGACGGCGAGGCGCTCTACGCCCACTGCTCGACGCGGCTGCACCTGCTGCAGCGCCGCCACCCCTTCGGCGTGGCCCAGCTCACCGATGTCGACCTGAGTCTGGACCTCGACAGCGTCAACGCCCCCGGCGACCGCATGGTGCTGATCGCCACCGAGCCGCTGACGCGCAACGAGCCCTGGCAGCCGCTGCAGTCCGGCGAGCTGCTGGTGTTCCAGGGCGGGGAGCGGGTGTGGCGGGGGCTGCGGGCGCCGCAGGCCCTCGCTGCCCCGGTCACCGAGGCCTCTCGCCAGGCGGGCGACTTCGGCACGCCACAACGCCTGCTCTGGGCCGCGTGACTTGCGGCGGTCGGTCCCGGCGCGGCGCAGATTGTCGGCTGCCAGCAACAGCCGATCGACGATCGGCAGGACCACCTCACCCGGAGGCGTCCGCCCGGTCAGCCGCTGGCCGGCCCGCGCGCAATGCGCGATGCCCAGCCCCGCCTCCAGCGCGCGGACCTGCCGGCTCCCCTCGGCTGCGCGCCGTGCAAGGCGGTGGCCGCTTCGTCGTGGTGGAAGCCGCGGCGCAGGGTCTGGCGCAGCGTTCGGAGTGGCTGGCCGCTCCCGCACCGTCGGGCAGCGGCCCGGGAAAGCGGCATTGCCGGCAGCCGGCTTCGATCGAAAAACGGCTGAGAAAACCGTTGTACGGTCGGAATTTGCATGAAAAGTCGCCCCAAACCGGTGCGAGCCGGTTTTGTCGGACCCTGCGGCCACCGCCGTTGTTCACGCTTTGATACACCCCCCCGCACACGGCTGGCGCGATCGGGGGCATCCTCCCACCCTGTTCCCCGGCCGGTGGCAGCGGCGCGCTGCTCCGCCGGGCCGATTGCCAGCCCGTTCGAGTCCGCCGCTTCGCCCCCGGGCTGTGGTGGTCAACGCCCCGCCTTCGCCTCGCCAGCCGTCGCCCGCCATGTCCGCCGTCCTGAACGCTCGCAACCTGGAAATGCTCCAGCGCATGCCGATCTTCGGCGCCATCCGCTCCGACACGCTGGAGTTCCTGCTGGCCCGCACCCGGGCGCGCGAGGTGCCGCAGGGCCGCTACTTCTTTCGCCAGGGCGAATCGGGCCAGTCGATGTACGTGCTCGAATCCGGCCGCGTCTCGGTGCGCCGCCGCTGGGGCACGCAGGAGATGGTGCTGCGCCACTTCGGCGGCGGCGACTGCTTCGGCGAAATGGCGCTGATGGACCTGGCCGCGCGCAGCGCCTCGGTGATGGCCGAGACCGACTGCCGCGCCATCGAGATCTCCACCTCCGACCTGGCCGCGCTCTGTGACCGCGACCCCGAGCAGTTCGCGCTGATCCAGATGAACATGGGCCGGGAGGTCTGCCGCCGCCTGCGCGTGACCGACGAGCTGCTGTTCAAGGCCACGGTCGGGGCCAAGCTGCCGGCCGTCGACAGCGGCTTCGTCGCGCTCTGACGCGCCCGGCTGGCGCTGCAGGCGCTCAGGCCTGAGCAACCAGCCCCGGCAGCAGCTCCCCCGCCGCGCCGCTGAGCTGCACGGTCCGGCGGCCGCCGGGCGCCACCGACTGCGGGTTGACGTGCAGCACCCAGGCCCCCGCCTGCGCCGCCACGCGCGGGATCGATGCGGCCGGCTCGACCACGCCCGAGGTGCCGACCGAGATCAGCAGGTCACAGTGCTCGGCGGCGTCGAAGGCGCTGCCC
>DAOLLE010000072.1:0-9574 GCA_035331205.1 Burkholderiaceae bacterium | reverse complement strand
CCGCCCGAGAAGATGACGGTTGTTAGCATTTGGAACCCTAGATTTCGACACATCATATTGTCGCACTGCACTGCAGCACTTGGCTATTCAGCGAAGGTAATAGGGTGATGTGCGGGTGGGGGGTGACTTCAGGGCCTCCGCCCTCGGACTGCGACACGGTCGAGGACATCCCCTTCTTGAGAGGCGGGATCCGTGGGCGGCAAGACCATCGCGGTCGCCGCTCAATGCCTTGCCGGTGCCCTAACCCAGCCTGGCGATCTTGCGGCCAACCCGCGCGATGTGATCTTCCAGTGCCGCGATGCAGGGAGCAAAGCGGCGGGAGAACCCGCTCGCCGCCCGGAGACGGTGAAGGAAGGCCTGGCTCAGCGGCTCGGCACGCCGCCAGACTTCGTTGGCGATACCGGGATGAAGCGCCGCGTCAGCAATGGTGTCGGGCAAGCCTCCGCCAATTCGGGGGGCGAAGCACATCGGTGTCATGTCGTAGGCTGGCGCGATGGCATAAGGCCGGCCGTGCTCCGAGATGAACGACAGGTTTCCACTGTGCATGTCGGTGTTGCCGATCAGGGTGCCGAATGACCACAGGAGGTTTGCCGCGTCCGCGGCTTCGGTAACGATCTGCCCTGCTTTAGCCAGGCGCTGCGCGATGCCGGGCCAGCCGCCGGTTCCGGCGCCGATAAATTCCGCGTCCATCGCGGCCAGGGAGATCAGCGCACGCCGACCGGTCGGGCCCACGCGATCGAAACGCTCCACTTCGAGAAAGCGCTGGGCGCCATGGTCGGCGACGCGCGTGACAGCGGCAGGAATGCCGGCTTCTCGCAGTGTCTCGAGGGCGAGATGTTCGGCCAGCAGGAGGTCCCTCCAGCGCTCGCTCACCGGCCCTTCCACGACTTCACTGAACTTCACGATGACGTGGCAGGGGCCGTTCGGTGTTGCCGCGAAGGCGGTGAACTTGGGTTGCTCGCCGCCTGCGGAGGATCCAGGCACTTCGCCTCTGGCGGCTTCCCCTGCCAGCCGTGCATATTGGGCCGCCTTGCCTTCTTCTTCGATTGGGCTGGGGGGGGGGCCGGCGAGAAAGCGTTCCCGCGCAACGTCACCCAGTAAAAGATTGCCTACGAGGTCGTGACCATGTGCCAGCAACGCGCGCAGGACGTGCGTATCCGTCCAGTCGTTCAGGCGCTCCGGCAGTCCGAGTGCCGCGCCGTGCCGCGCTGCATAGGCACGCCCAAGATAGCCTTGGGGGCGCATATCGAACAGCCACCACGGGAGCCCGTCGCTGTGCAGGGCCACACCGTTCTCCTGAAGCATCACGAAGCCCTCGGGCCGGACAGGGATGAGCGTTCCGAGTCGTCGAATCTGCCCCTCCGCGTCGATCCGATGAACCAGGATGTCCGGCAACCCTCTGGCGTTGTCGCGCAGCGCGTACTGAATGGATCGCGCGGCACCGAGCCGAACGATCTCGCTGCCGAGCGCCCTCAGGGCGCGCGAGCCCGTCGGCTGACTGACTCCAATCAGTTCAAAGAGTTGTCGTCCGGGAAGCGGCGCTTTTGCGAGCTGGAGACGGATGGCATCGGCGTGACGTGACATGCGATGAATAGATTGTTGAATACATGGGGAGGGTCAGATTCTATACGGACCTGCGGAGGCTGGGGGCCTGCAGCCCCTCGCGCAGGTCTGCGATGCCATTTGCGCCGCTGCTGCCTTCATGCGAGTGCAGAGGCTCTGCCGTCACGCGGGAGCGCTTCGGCGTGCCGAACGATCGTGCGGCTATAATTTCAGGCCTACGCGGTCCGAGATCAACTTTCAATGAACATTCTCAACGCGGTCTTCGGCGACTCGACCGGCGGGCGTTGGGGCGCGACGCTCAAGACCGCCCGTCTGCTCGCGGAGGAGGGGCATTCGGTCACGCTGCTGATCGACCCGGTCGATCTGCCCAACGTGCCGGCGGACTTCGTCGGCCCGGGGCTTGATGTCGTCACGCTGCGCAACTCCGGACACTACGACCTGATCGCGAGTTGGAAGGCGTCGCGTCTTCTCCGCGCCCGTCGCATCGATGCGGTGATCGCCCACAGCGGTCGGGCGATCCACATGCTCAAGCGGGCGGCGCCGCCGACGGTACCGGTGATCGCCTTCAACCACAGCCACAACATCAAGCGCACGCTCAAGGCGGACGCCTTCTTCTGCATCACGCCCTACATGCAGCAGATCGTCGAGGCGGCCACGGGTGGTGCGAAACCGTCGTTCGTGATCAGCAACGCGGTGAGCATCCCGCCGGAAGAGGCGCTGGCAGACCCTACGGGTGGTGTGTTCTCGATCGGCGCGATCGGCCGCATGGTGCCCAACAAGGGGTTTCGGCATTTGCTCGATGCGCTTGCGTTGCTTGCGGCGGACGGAGTGGCGTTCCGGGCGCAGATCGCGGGCGATGGGGAGGAGCGTGCGGCGTTGCAGAAGCGGGCGGACGAACTGGGGTTGGCCGATCGGGTGGGGTTCCTGGGCTGGCTCGATCCGGCGGACAAGCCGGCGTTCTTCAACTCGCTCGACGTGATGTGCTTCACCTCGGAGTGGGATATGCAGGGCATCGTCATCCTGGAGAGCCTCGCTTGGCGCAAGGCCCTGATCGGCACGGCGATCGACGGCCCGTCGAGCTGTTACACGGATGGCGTGACGGCGCTCGTCGTTCCACCGGCCGATCCGCCCGCACTCGCGGCCGCGCTGCGCCGGCTGCACGACGACCCCGCCTTGCGCAGACGCCTGGCCGACAACGGGCGCCAAGTGGCGATCGAGCGGTATTCGAACGAGGCCATCGCGGAACTGCTGGATCGCAGCCTGCGCCGCTTGGTCGCGGATGCACGTCAGGGGGGCGCGCGATAATGAATGGCCCGCCGATCTTCATCGCAATGTGACCAGTCCGCCGCTCAGAGCGATCCGCAGCGGTGACCATTCTCAGTCGGCTCGCCAGCGCGGACCGGTAGCTCGGCGGCCGGAGCGCGCATCGTGGATATTTGAAGCGAGAGGCTTACAGTGAAGCACTTTGGGGTAGCACACTCGGCAGGAGACCACGATTGAGTTTCGGCATCTTCGTCATCAACTTGCCCGAGGCCGTCGAGCGTCGGCAACGGGTACTTGCCCATCTGGTCGCGCTGGGCCTCGACGCGAACGTCGTCGAGGCGGTGCGTGGCAGCCGATTGTCGGAGGATGAGCGTGCCTTGGTGGCGGACGATGCACGCTCCGTGGAGCGCTATGGGCGGGTCCTGACTCCCGGTGAGTTGGGGTGCGCGATGAGCCACGTGCGCGCGTACGAGGAGTTTCTGGGCAGTCGGCACGATTTCGCCTTGATTCTGGAGGACGATGCGGTTTTGCTGCCGGACGCGGCGGATCTGCTCGCCAGCGCGCGGATGAGTGCTTGGCTGGAGTGTGCCGAGCCACGCCTGCTCCTGATGACGCCGATCCGGGCTTTCCTTGCCCGGGGCGCGGTGCCGTTTGCCGCGGGCTATCGGCTGGTCAAGGTCCGACGGGCGTGGGAAGGCTATGGTTATCTCGTTAACCGCGCCGCGGCGGATGCGATGCGGAGGATCAATTCTCCTGCGTGGCTTTCGGCCGACGATTGGGTGGCTTACCGACGTCTCGGTTCTATCGAGCTGTGTGGACTGGATCCGTTCTGTATCGGGTATCTGGACACGGCGCCTTCGCAACTGGAATACGACCGGCGACGGGTGGAGACCGCGTCGGGACGGTCCAAGAGCCTGAAGGCTCGGGTGGAGAAGTGGCAGCGGCAGATCATGGATGCGGTCTACTATCGCCCGGTATTCGGCCTTCTGCACCATCGAATGCCGAAAGGCTGGCCTGACCGGAGAGAGTGAGATTCCGGGCACCGATGGTTTCGGTGGCGAGCCGAGCACGCAGCACGGTCACGAGGATCACGAAGGCCATCATCAGGCGGTGATGATTGAGTACCGTCTCGGTCAGCCCCTCGATCAGGATGATTGCCAGCGCGATTGCGATTGTGCCGCGCAGCGGGTCGGTCGTCCGCCCGATCGCCCCATACAGGAGTCCTAAGAGCGCGGCCAGTCCGACCAGGCCAAACCTCGTGGTTTCGTTGATGTACTGGTTGTGGAGGTGGTCGTAGGTGGTAAGGACCGAGAGGTCATAATGCTGTTCCACCATGAAACCCCTCGCCAGTGCTTGTCGCTTGCCTGCGTCTGGGCCGAGTCCGAAGAGTGGGTACTCCGAGATCAGGTGCAGGCCGGTATGCCACATTTGCAGACGATGACCGGACGAGGAGTTGAGGTTCCCCGTGCGGATCTGCACGTATTCCTCGCGGGTTTCCTCAAAGCGCTGCTGTATGGAGGGAATCCAGAATACAGCCACGGTCAACATCGCCAGGATGCCTGCCACGGTGAGCATCAGGGCTCTGCTCGAAACGCCTTCCTGCCTCAATGCGCGATAGCCGATGAACGCCATGCAGACGGCCAACGCCGGGTAGAGCCCACGTGTGCCGGATAGCAGCACCCCCGTCAGCCCGACGGCGAATGCAGCCGAGAGAAAGATACGCCAGGTGGTTTCGCGGAAAATCGTGGCGCCGTACAGCAGGATCATCGACAGCAGCGCCAGGATGCTGCCGTATGCAATCGGGTGGATTCCCGCTCCTGCGCGTTGTGCACCCTCGATCCACACTTCCTGCGCGCCCGCCACGCCACCGATGAGACTGCCGACGGCCATCCCCGCCCACAGTGCCTTGATGTTGAAACCGTAGCGCGCGAGGTAGAAGAGGATCGGGATTGCACCGAGGTAGCGTGCAGGAGGGTCGATGCGAGCCTCGAGCCCACCGTCGATCAATCGGTAGGCGATCTGATACGAACAGTATGCTCCCAGGCCGATCAGCCAGGGCGCTGCGTGGGCCCAGACCCTGGGGGCGACGCGAACCGTCGCCGGAAGGGTCACCAGGCTCAAGGCCAGCAGGGCGGTCGTCGCGTGGGAGTTCTTCGGCCCCGTGATCAGGAACGCGAAGAACCAGAACACCAGTGCCGAGTTCACCGTGTGGAGAGTGCGCTCGAGCGGGCTGCCGGCGTCGTGGTCTGCGAAGGGGGACGAGGACATTCAGGAGAGCGGTCGATCTGCAGACTGGATCAGCGTGGCTGCGCCGGTTGGGCCGTAATGGCCGACCAGACCAGGGACTTTCCAGCGCATTCGGTAAAGGAGATAGCGCAGCGGATGCGTCGCGAGCTTGCGCCAGAAGAAACGTGGATAGAGTGTGATGAGCTTGGCGTCGGAAAGACGCTTGCGGAACTTGCCTTGCGCGCGTACTTGCGCCTTGGGGCGATGCTTGCGGTACTTGATCACCGGACGGGCGAGATGGGCGCCTGTCCAGCCGGCGTGCCACAGGCGGACGAAGAGTTCCCAGTCCTCGCGCAGTTCGAAGCCGCGGTCGAAGCCGCCGACGGTGCGAAACGCGTCCAGGCGGATCAGCGCGCTGGTCTGGATGTAGTTCTCCCGGCTCAGCGTTTTCGGATCGAAGGGCCGCGAGGCGAAGACGGTGTTCTTCTCCCCGAAGTACTGCAACTGGCCGTAGGCGAAACCTGCCCGTGGTCCTTCTGCTTCGAGCCGCCGCTGCAGGACTTCGAGCGAGTCGGGGTAGAGCAGGTCGTCGGAGTCGAGGAAAAGCACGTATTCGCCGTGCGCATATTGGGCGGCGTTGTTGCGTGCGGCCGACACGCCCTGGTTCTGCTGTGCGAGCACCGTGATCGGGTAGCTCCGCGCGATCTCCAGGCTGTCGTCGGTGGAGCCGTCGTCGATGAAGACGATCTCGACCGGTGCATAGGTCTGGGCGAGGACGGATTCGAGTGTCTCTGCCAGGTAGCGGCCATAGTTGTAGTTGGCGATGACGACGGAAATGAGCGGTTTCATCGTGCGGTGGGCCGGGTGTCCGCGGTGAGCAGGATGCTCAGCACGTCGCGGATGACCCGGTTGGAGAAGTGCTGTTCGTAGGTGCTGCGCGCCGTGGCACCGATCGCCCGCGTTTCGCTGCGACGTTGGTGCAGGCGCTCCACCGCGGTGCGAATGCTATCCGGGTTTCCCGGTATTGCCCAGAGCAGCCCGTTATTTTCGTCCGCCCGCAGTTCGGGCGTGAAGGCCGGCGTTGCCGCGGTGAGCACCGCCCGCCCGATCGCCAGCCCCTGATACACCTTGTTCGGAATCACCCGCAGCGCCTTGTCGCTGGTGCCGAAGATGCCGAGGATGGCGTCGGCGCTGGCGAGCCGGCCGGGGAGCTCGGGCAGCGGGCCCCAGCCTTCGACGCTGACGCGGCTGGGGCCGGTGGCGCCGGCAAGCGGCGCGAGGAGACGTTCGCACTCCGCCTTCATCGGCCCTTCGCCGATCAGGCGCCAGTGGGTGGGCGGGCCGTCGTAGTGCAGGATGGCCTGCGCCAGCACATCCACCCCCTGCAGGCCGATGAAGGTGCCGAAGAAGGCGAGTTCCAGCGGCGCATCGGCGGGCTTGTGCGGCCAGGGCTGCGGGGTGAACAGCGACTCCTCGGCGCCGACCGGGATCACGCGGATGCGCGCGCGCTCCACGCCGTGGGTGGCGTGGAAGTAGTCGGCGTGGCCCTCGGTGTCGGCGATCAGCCAGTCGGGCAGCTGAAAGAGGCGCGATTCCCACTCCAGCAGCTTGCGCGCCTTTGCGCTGTCCGCGGCGAACTTGTGCTTTTCGTTCACCTGCTTGTCGTAGGCGCTGATCAGCGGGTCGAAGACCAGCGGCACGCGCTGGCGGCGGGCGTAGCGTGCGGCGGCGGCGAGGTCGCGCTGGCGGAAGCACGGCACCCAGACGAGGTCGGGGCGGTGGCTGCGCTCCAGGAGGTTCCGCAGGGCGTACTCGAGGTCGGCGGTGGCCGACAGCGCGGGCAGGAAGCGGCTCACCTCGCAGCCGAGGCTGCGCAGCACCGACTCGATGACGCGGTTGCGCGGGTAGTCGGGCCCGTAGTTGCCGTAGCGGCCCCAGATCAGCACCTTCTTCATGGTGTTGTCGGCTCCAGCAGCGCGAGGACGACGTCGGCGATCTCGGCCTGCACGTCGGGCACGGGCGTGCTGCAGTCGGGGAATGCGATGTCGGCGAGGCCCGCGAGCGGCTGGCGCACCAGCAGGCCGCGCTCTGCATAAGCCTGCAGCGCGGCGCCATCGTTGGCGTTGGGCTGGGCGACCACGGGCGAGACCGAGACCACCGGCCGGCCGGAGTAGAGGCTCTCGGCCACCATGCTGAGGCTGTCCTCGGTGACGACGATCGCGCTTGCCGCGCCGAGGAAATCGCGCATGACCTTGCGCGGCGCCTGCGACCACCACACCGCGTCGGCGATCAGTTCGGCGGGGATGCTGTCCCGAAGCCAGGCTTCGGCGACAGCGCCGGTACGGCGGGACGTGGTGAGCAGCAGGCGGGCGCCGTCGCGGCGGGCGAGCGCGGCGAGGCCGGCGCCGAAGGCGCGCCAGTCGGCTTCCTTGAAGACATAGCCGGCGCCATCGCCGCCGACGAGCACCGCGATCCGTGGCTCGCCGGTCGGGGGAGGCAGCGGACGGGCGAGCTCGCCCGGCACCGGCGGCAGGGGCAGCACGTGATTGCACGCGACACCGAGCGGCACCACGGTGAACACGCGGGCGAAGGCGGCCGGGTCGTAGCCCTTGAGGGTGCCGCTATACACGTTGGGCACGCCGTACCGGCGCGCGAGCAGGGCGTTGGCGAGCAGGGTGTTGGCGCCGGACGAGACGATCAGCGCGGGCTGGCCGGCGGGTGGGGTGAGGCCGTAGATCCGCCGCAGCCACGTGTCGGTGTCGCGGATGCGCGGCAGCAGCAGGCGGCCCAGGCGCTTCCAGAAAGGGCTGCGGATCTTCAGCTCGATGGTGCGCGTTTCCACCATCCGCCGGGTGGCGAGCGCATCGACGATGCCGCGGCTCTGGCTGAGGTGCCCGGGGGCGCCGTCGCTGAGCAGCCAGACGGTGAGCGGCCTCACTTCTTCCACCCCCGTTTCCCGCCGCGCATGCGCAGCGCGAACGCGAGCAGCTTGTCCTTGCCACTGATCTTGATGCGCTTGAGCTGCAGCGGATCGGGGCGCGGGGTGCGTGCGTCGATGCCGTCGATGGTCGTCACCGCGGTCGTGTAGCCGGCCGCGCGCGCCAGCGCGACGTCTTCCTCGCCGTAGATCCCGAACGGATAGGCGAAGCTCGCCACCGCCTGGCCGGTCTGCGCCTGCAGCAGGCGGCGGGACTCGGCCAGCTCGTGGCGCTTGTCTGCCGCCGAAGTGGTGCCCATGTTGATGTGGGTGAGCGTGTGCGAGCCGATCTCGATGCGGCCGCTCGCGACCAGGCGCTGCAGCTCGTCGTCGCTCAGCTTGGGTTCGCGCGCGAGCTCGCCGGTGTTGTGGTGCGCCTTCTTGGCGGTGGACCAGTCGCGGTCGTGGCGGTCGACGACGATGTAGATCGTTGCCTTGGCGTCGTACTTGTCCAGCAAGGGCAGGGCGTTATGCAGGTTGTCGGCGTAGCCGTCGTCGAAGGTGATCGCGACACTCTTCTCGGGCAGCTCGTCCCACTGCGCCCACAGCTCGCCGACGGTGAAAAATGTCCAGCCCTTGCGCTTCAGCCAGTCGAGCTGGGCCTCGAAGCGTTCGGGGGGGACGCGCAGGCCGTTGAACTTCGCGCCCGGGCGGTGCGGGCTGACCATGTGGTACATCAGCACGCGCGGATGGCGCAGATCGACCGGCTTGCGCCACCAGGCGTAGCGGTTGGAGAACCAGCCGGCGGCGAGCGCCGCGGAGAGGGCGAGCCACTCGGTCATGCGAGGCTCCTGTAAAGCTTCAGCGTCTGCGCCTGCATGTTCGCGAGCAGGAAGCGGCTGTTGTGCTCCACCACCGGGGTCCGTCCGGCGATCACGTCCGCCGCCCGCACGGTAGCGGCGGCGACGTCCCCCTTGCCCACCGCCCCATGCGGGAACAGCTCGGCGAGGATCTCCGCCACCCCGCCATGCGCGTACCCCACCACCGGCCGCCCCATCGCGAGCGGCTCGAGCACCGTGCGCCCGAAGGATTCCGGCGTGCTCGACAAGCTCAGCACGCAATCCGATACCGAATAGATCTCGCGCACGTCGCTGCGGTGGCCGGTGAACACGATGCGATCGCCCAGCCCCTCCGCCTGCACGCGCTCGCGGATCTCCTTCGCGTAGCCGGGCCGCTTCGGGTCTTCGCCGCCGACGACCAGCCCGATCACGTCGATGCCCTCGGCGACCAGCCTGGCGACCAGGGTGATGAAGTCGTGATGACCCTTCAGGCGCGTCAGCCGCCCGGGCAGCGTCAGCACCTTGCGCTGGCCGATCTGCGGGAATTCGGCATGAAAGCGCGCCAGCCATTCGTCCGACGGCGGATAGTCGCGCGGAAACTCCGCCGGGTCGATGCCGCGCGGGATCACCGTGATGCGCTCGTCCGCGAGATGCGGCCAGCGTGTCGGCGGGTAGTGGCTGCGGAGGTAGTCGCGCACCGTGTCGCTGACTGCGATCACGCGCTCGCCCGCGCACATGATGGCGCTGTAGCGGCTGACCGAGTGCA
>DAOLLE010000071.1:0-9694 GCA_035331205.1 Burkholderiaceae bacterium | reverse complement strand
AGCGCGCGTCGCGCGCGTCGCGCGTGATGCGGATGACGCGTTGCATCGGCACGCCCACCAGCGCCAGCGCGTGGCTGGCCAGCATCAGGCTGCCCTCGATGGCCTCGGGCACGACCTCGGTGGCGCCGGCGGCGCGCAGGCGCTCGAGGTCGCTGTCGTCGAGGGTGCGCACCACCACCGGCACGCGCGGGGCGTGCTCGCGCACCAGGCGCAGGATCTTCAGCGCCGAGGCCGTGTCGGGGTAGCTGACCACCACGGCGTTGGCGCGCGCCAGGCCCGCGGCCATCAGGCTCTGCAGCCGCGCCGCGTCGCCGTAGACCACGCTCTGGCCGGCGGCCGCGGCCTGGCGCACGCGGTCGGGGTCCAGGTCCAGCGCCATGTAGGGGATGCCCTCGTGCTCCAGCATGCGCGCCAGGTTCTGGCCGCTGCGGCCGTAGCCGCAGATGATCACGTGCGCCGAGCTGCGCATCGAGCGCCGGGCAATGCTGGTCAGCTGCACCGACTGCAGCAGCCAGTCGGTGGCCGACAGCTTCATCACGATCCAGTCGCTGGCCAGGATGATGAAGGGCGTGGCCAGCATCGAAATCACCATCGCCGCCAGCACGGGGCTGATCCAGCGCTCGCCGACCAGGTCGTGCTCGGCACCCAGCGTGAGCAGCACGAAGCCGAATTCACCCGCCTGCGCGAGGTAAAGGCCGGTTCGCAGCGCCACGCCCGGCGCTGCGCTGAACGCGCGCGCCAACACCGAGATCATGCCGGCCTTGGCGAGCACCGGCAGCAGGCTCAGCAGCAGCACCAGGTGCCACTCGGCCAGCACCGCGCGCCAGTCGAGTTTCATGCCGATGGTGATGAAGAACAGCCCCAGCAGCACGTCGTGGAAGGGCCGGATGTCGGTCTCGACCTGGTGCTTGAACTCGGTCTCGGCGATCAGCATGCCGGCGACGAAGGCCCCGAGCGCGAGCGACAGACCGGCGTGCTCGGTCAGCCAGGCCAGGCTGAGCGTGACCAGCAGCACGTTGAGCACGAAGAGCTCCTCGCTCTTGCGCCGCGCCACCAGCGTGAGCCACCAGCGCATCACGCGCTGGCCGCCCCAGAGCAGCAGGCCCAGCAACAGGGCCGCCTTGCCCACCGCCAGCGCCAACGTGCGCCAGAGGTCGCCGCCGCCCAGCGACAGCGAGGGGATCAGCACCAGCAGCGGCACCACGGCCAGATCCTGGAACAGCAGCACGCCCATCACGCGGCGGCCGTGCTCGCTCTCCAGCTCCAGCCGCTCGGCCATCATCTTGGCGACGATCGCGGTGCTGGACATCGCCATCGCCGCGCCCAGTGCCGTGGCGCCACGCCAATCCAGCTCCCAGGGTTGGCCCATGAGCCACTGGTAGCCGAACGCCAGGCCGACGTTGCCGATCACCGCGCCGATGATGGTCAGCACCACCTGCCCCATGCCCAGGCCGAACACCAGCCGCTGCATGCTGCGCAGCTTGGGCAGGTTGAACTCCAGGCCGATGACGAACATCAGGAAGACCACGCCGAACTCGGCCAGGTAGCGCACACCGGCCGAATCCTTGGCCAGCGCCAGCGCGTTCGGGCCGATCAGCACCCCGACGATCAGGTAGCCCAGCATGGCCGGCAGCCGCGCCAGGCGGCAGGCGACCACGCCGAGCACGGCGGCAAGCAGGTACAGCAGGGCGACTTCGAGGGTGGTGGCCATCCGGGCAGGGCATCGGCTCCTTAGAATTCCGCATCCTAATTCACCGATCCGCCCCCCGCCGGGCGGATTCCGCATGGGCGCCGACTCCCTCACCGCTTCTTCCCCGCCGCCCGTGTTCGACGCCGACCGCGCGGTGCAGATGGCTCGCCAGACGCTGCGCATCGAGGCCCAGGCGCTGCTCGACCTCGAGCAGCAGGTCGCGGCGCCCTTCGCCGACGCGGTGCGCGCCGTGCTGGCCAGCCGCGGCCGCGTGATCGTGATGGGCATGGGCAAGAGCGGCCATGTCGGCCGCAAGATCGCCGCGACGCTGGCCTCCACCGGCACACCGGCCTTCTTCGTCCACCCCGGCGAGGCCAGCCACGGCGACCTGGGCATGGTCACGCCCGGCGACGTGGTGCTGGCCATCTCCAACTCCGGCGAGAGCGAGGAGCTGGCGGCCATCCTGCCCGCGCTCAAGCGCCTGGGCGTGACCCTGCTGGCGATGACCGGGCGACCCGAATCCGCGCTGGCCGCGCACGCCGACGTGCTGCTGTCCAACCGCGTCGCCCAGGAGGCCTGCCCGCTGAACCTGGCACCCACCGCCAGCACGACGGCGCAGCTGGCGCTGGGCGATGCGCTGGCCGTGGCGCTGCTGGACGCGCGGGGCTTTCGCGCCGAGGACTTCGCCCGCTCGCACCCCGGCGGCGCGCTCGGGCGCAAACTGCTGACCCACGTGCGTGACGTGATGCGCAGCGGCGAGGCCGTCCCGATGGTGCGCGAGGACACGCCCTTCTTCGACGTGATGCGCGAGATGAGCGCCAAGGGCCTGGGCTGCACCGCGGTGGTCGACGCCGCGCAGCGCCCGCTGGGCATCTTCACCGACGGCGACCTGCGCCGGCTGATCGAGCGCGGCGGCAGCTTCCAGGAGCTGACCGCCGGGCAGATCATGCACCGCCAGCCCCGCACCGTGCCCCCCGGCGCGCTGGCGGTCGACGCCGCCGACCTGATGGAGCGCGCACGCATCCACAGCGTGCTGGTGGCCGACGAGGCCGGCACGCTGGTGGGCGCGCTGACCTACAACGACCTGCTCTCTGCCAAGGTGATCTGACATGCCCTCCCCCGACGACCGCGTGGCGGCCCTGCGCCGAGCGCCGGCCCGGCCCGTTCGGCCGACGCTGAACTTCCCGCCCGAACTGCTGTTGCTGGCGCAGGACGTGCGCGCCGCGGTGTTCGATGTGGACGGCTGCCTGACCGACGGACGCATCACCATCGGCGCCGAGGGCGAGCAGGTCAAGGCCTTCAGCACCCTCGACGGCCACGGGATCAAGCTGCTGGCACGCGCGGGCATCACGCCGGTGGTGATCACCGGACGCGACTCGCCCGCGGTGCGGCGGCGCTGCGCCGACCTGGGCGTGACCGAGGCGCTGTTCGGCGTGCACGACAAGCTGCAGGCCGGCGCCGAGCTGCTCGCGCGCCTCAGCCTGGGCTGGCAGGCGCTGGCGGTGATCGGCGACGACTGGCCCGACCTGCCGCTGCTGGCGCGCAGCGCCTTCGCCTGCGCACCCGCCCAGGCGCACGCCGAGGTCAAGGCGGTGTGCCACCACGTCACCGCCACGCCCGGCGGCCACGGCGCGGCGCGCGAGTTCTGCGACCTGCTGCTGATCGCCCGCGGCGCCTACGCCCGGCTGCTCGCCGGCCATCTGACGACGCTGGACGGCGCCGCCGCCTGACTCCGCCCGCCCGACACGAACCGAACCGAACCCGCATGGACCTCGACGACCTCGACGACGGCCCCCTGCCCCTGCCGCCGTTGACCGCCCGAGCCCACGACGGGCTGCCGGCTCCCCCCCTGCCCTGGTCGGCCCGGCTTCGCAGCGGTCTGGGCAACTACCTGCCGGTGCTGCTGATGGGCCTGCTCGCCGCGGCGAGCTGGTGGCTGGTCAAGCGCAGCCCGGAGCCCGAGGCCATCGCACCGCCTGGTCCGGTTCGCCACGTGCCGGACTACGAGATGCACGGCTTCTCGGTGCAGCGCTACACCGCCGCCGGTCCGGCGCAGGGCGTGATCGAGGGCGACGTGGTGCGCCACTTCCCGGACAGCCAGACGCTCGAAATCGACGGTGTGCGCCTGCGCTGGACCGACGCGGCCGGCCACACGCTGCGCGCCAGCGCCGCCCACGCCCTGGCCGAGCAGGACAGCGGCCTGGTCACGCTGCGCGGCGGCGCGCGGGTGGAGCGCGATGCCGACCAGCCCGGTGAGCCGCCCTTCGAATTCACCGGCGAACGCATGGTCTTCGACACGCGCGCGGGTCGCGTCCAGAGTCAGGACCCGGTCACGCTGCGCCAGGGCCCCCACACCTTCACCGCCGGTCGGATCGACTACGACCACGACAGCCGCGTGGCCGACCTCGGCGGTGGCGTGCATGGGCAGCTGCAGCCCCGCGCGGCGGGCGACGGCGATGCGCGCTGACGGCCCGCCGGCCTCGCCACCGACTGCCGCCCAGGCCCCGCTGGCCTTCATCACCGGCGCGTCCAGCGGCATCGGCCAGGCCCTGGCGGCGGCCTACGGCCGACGCGGCTGGCGGCTCGCGCTGGTGGCCCGCCGGCTCGATGCGATGCGGGCCTGGGCGCAGTCCGAGGGGCTCGGCACGGAGCGCTGCGCCCTTTACGCCGCCGACGTGCAGGATGTCGACGCCATCGTCGCGGCTGGCCAGCGCTGCCTGATCGAGCAGGGCCTGCCGCAGGTGGTCATCGCCAACGCCGGCATCAGCGTGGGCATCGACAGCGCCGAGCGCGCCGACCTGGACGTGTTGCGCGAGATCTTCGCGACCAACAACGTCGGCCTGGCGGCGACCTTCCATCCCTTCATCCGGCCGATGCGGGTGGCGCGGCAGGGCCGCCTGGTCGGCATCGCCAGCGTGGCGGCGATCCGCGGCCTGCCCGGGCACGGCGGCTATTGCGCCAGCAAGGCCGGCGTGGTGGCCTACTGCGAGAGCCTGCGCGGTGAGCTGCGCGACGATGGCATCCGCGTCGTCACGCTCCTGCCGGGCTTCGTCGACACGCCGCTGACCCGCGGCAATCCCTACCCGATGCCCTTCCTGATGCCGGCCACGGCATTTGCCGAGCAGGCGATCGAGGCCATCGAGCGCGGCGACCGCCAGCGCGTCATCCCTGCGCCGATGGGCTGGGTGGCACGCCTGCTGCGCTGGCTGCCCGATGCGCTGTTCGACCGCCTGATGGCCGGCCGCGGGCGCAAACCCCGCCGCGCCACGGCCCGCTGACCCGCTGACGACGCGCGCCGGCGGTGACGAACGGAACGGTCGCCCCCAGAAAACACCGAAGGCTCCCGATCGACCGATCGGGAGCCTTCGAATTCAGGCGTCTGTCGCCGGGGCACGGCCTGTGGCCACCCCGACAATCGCTTCACACGGGCATCAATCAGTAGCCGCCACCACCGTAGCCGCCGCCACCGTAGCCACCACGGCCACCGCCGCCGCCGCCACCACCCTCGCGGCGGCCACCGCCACCGTAGGGGCTGCGGAAGCCACCGCCACCACCGCCACCGCCGCCACCACCGTAGCCGCCGCCGCCACCACCGCCTTCACGACGGCCGCCACCACCGGCACCGCCACCACCGTAGGGGCTGCGGAAGCCACCCGGACGCTCTTCGCGGGGACGCGCTTCATTGACGACCACGGCACGGCCGGAGATGGCCTGGCCGTTCAGTCCGTTGATCGCAGCCTGAGCCTCGGCATCGGAGGCCATTTCGACGAAACCGAAGCCCTTGGAGCGGCCGGTTTCGCGATCCATCATGACCTTGGCGGAATTGACCGCGCCGAACTGGGAGAACGCTTCGTTCAGTTCTTCGTCGCGCACGCTGTAGGCGAGGTTGCCCACATACAGTTTGTTGCCCATGGAAGAGCGCCTTTCAAGAAACAAGTACCGAAGTACCACAGAACCAAGTGGCGGAGCTACAGCCAGCACTCATTCCAGGGAACAGGGAAGGCGCACGCATCCAGACACGAAAGGGCATTATGCGTGACAGTCGATTCGAGACGCACAGCAGGTGGCGTGAAGTGTTGTAACTGCGCTCAGCCCTGGAAGGCCTCATCGGCCTCCCGACCCCCAAAACTCGGGTAAACCCGGCCATCCAAGGTCTGTCCTGCAATATTCGACCCACATTCCGCGCGACGTCGGAGGGTCTGCAGGGGAACGGTTGCCCACAATGTGTGTGGTTTTGCCCAATCTCGCTCGACGTTTGGAGGATCCCCTCGGTTCGGGCGATCATCCCCCGGCTGGGCGCCCGCCGCAGCAACGGCAGATGCACCGAATCTGCGCCGATCCGCACCGAAACCCCGCCATGGTCTCCCAACAACGGTGCGGGTAAGCCCGGATGCTGCGCCCGCGGCGCTGCCGCTACAGTGCGGCCACTCGCGACGGATGTCACTCAGTGGACAGTCCCGCATGAGCGAGGGACTGAGGAGACAAGACAGCAACGTGCAACCGGCGCCGCCCACAAAACGAACATTGGCGACGCGGGGATGCACACCGAACAGCGCAGCAAGCGCGGTGAGACAATGAGAAGGCGCCGGTGACCCCGGCGCCTTTTTCATGGGCGCTCCAGCAGCGTCCCGACGCCCTCGCCCCCGATGCCGCCGACACCGCGGCGCGCCGCTCCCTGTCATGCCCGACCTGCTGATCGTCACCCTGGCCTCCGCCGCCGCAGGCTTCATCGACGCGATCGTCGGCGGCGGCGGGCTGATCCTGGTGCCCGCGCTGTTCGCCACCTACCCGGCTGCGCAGCCGGCCACACTGTTCGGCAGCAACAAGGGGGCCGCGATCTGGGGCACGGCCTGGGCGGCACGGCAATACGCCCGGCGCGTCGAGCTGCACTGGCATTCCCTGCTGCCCGCGGCGATGACGGCCCTGCTGGGCAGCCTGATCGGTGCCTGGCTGGTCACGCAGCTGCCGGCGACGCCGCTGCGCCGGGCGCTGCCTCTCGTGCTGCTGGTGGTGCTGATCTACACGCTGGCGCGCAAGGACCTGGGGCGCGAGCACGCACCGCGCCTGTCGGCCACGCACGAACGCCTGGCCGCCATGACCATCGGGGCCACGATCGGCGTCTACGACGGCTTTTTTGGCCCGGGCACAGGCAGCTTCTTCGTCTTCCTGTTCGTGCGCTGGCTGGGCTACGACTTCCTGCATGCGTCGGCATCGGCCAAGCTGCTCAACACCGCCACCAACTTTTCGGCACTCGCGCTGTTCGCCGCCACGGGCCATGTCTGGTGGGAGGTGGCCGCCACGATGGCGCTGGCCAACGTCGCCGGCAGTTGGGCCGGCACCCACCTGGCGCTGCGCCGGGGCGCCGGTTTCGTGCGCGGGGTGTTCATCGTGGTGGTGGCGGCCCTGATCCTGCGCACCGGGCGCGACGCGCTGTTGCTGTAACCCCGACCGGCCGAAGCGAGCCGGTGGCAGGTCGGATCAAAAGCGGAAGCTGTCGCCGCGCGCGAGCGCGAACACCGGCAGGTCGATGCCCAGGGCAGCGATCTGCCCGGTCACGGCCGCCATTTCACCAGGCTTGATGTGCGTGATCGCGGTGCTGGTGTCGGCATCGAGCTGGGCCAGCTCACGCACCAGCATGCTGGGACAGAGATGGCGGCTGACTTCGGCCAGCGCCCGCTCGTCGTCGCTGAAGGCCGTCTCGATCACCAGCTGGGCGATGCGACGTCCGCGCAGGCGCTGCCACAGCGCCGGGTTGGGGCCGGTGTCGCCGGTGTAGACCCACCAGCCCGACGGCGTGTCCACCGCATAGCCGCAGGCCGGCACGGTGTGCGACGCGGGCAGCACCTCCAGGTGCAGCCCGGCCAGGTCCAGGCGCTGCCCCACCTCCAGCGGCAGCAGCTCGACGATGGCGCGCTCGGGCGTCGGCAGGCGGGTGAAGTCCGGCCAGATGACGTTGTTGAACAGGTGGCGGCGCAGCGCCTCGAGCGTGGCCGGCAGCGCATGCACCCGCAGCGGACGGAAGTCCGGCTCGGCCAGGCGACGCTGCATGATGCTGTCGGCCATCAGCGGGATGCCCAGCACATGGTCGAGGTGCGAATGCGTCAGCAGCACGTGCTCGATGCGCAGCAGCTCGTCCAGGCTCAAGTCGCCGACGCCGGTACCGGCGTCGACCAGCACCCGCTCGTCGAGCAGAAAGGAGGTGGTCCTGCAATCCCTGGCAATCGAACCAGAGCAGCCGAGCACGCGCAAATCCATCAGGTTTCCAGGTCAGACACGCAAACGGCGCGTTCCGTGGTGCGAGGCGTCGCGATGCCGCCCGCCCACATCGACCCCGAGCACCTCACGGACTGACGAACCACTCGCGTCCGGGTGCCGTTGCGTGGGGCGCCCATCCTGCCAAGGTCACCCCGGCCGGGCAAGCGCGCGGGCGCGCACTTCCTCACTGCGCGCAACACCCATCTGTAAACGCCGGAAGGCCGCGTGAAGGAGCTCACACGCGCCCGGGCTGTTACTTGTACGATTTTGCCGGTTTCGACCCGGCCACTGGTAGGGCCTCTGTGGGCCGGAGCACGCCGACCCACGGCCCCCCACCGCTCAGGGCTGCACGAACTGCATCTGCGTGCCGGCGAGTTCGATCACGTCGCCGTCCTTCAGATGCACCGGATCGCCCATCACCGCCTGACCATTCACGGTCGGCCGGTTGGCCCCTTCGACGTGGGCGAAGACGTAGCCGCCCGGGCGCTTGGTGATCGAAGCCACCTGCACGCCAGGCTTGCCGACGGTGGTGACCACCTTGGTCAGCACCACCTCGCGCCCGGCCGCTGCACCCGACAGCACCTTGATGGACGCCTGCAGCACCGCCCCTCCCGGCAGCGAGCCGAAGCCCGATGGCGGCAGGCTGCCGGGCATCGTCGGCGGCAGCGGGCGCGTGGGCGCGCCGCCCGGCACCTGGCCGGGCTTGAGGACCATCGTCTTCTCGTAGTCGGCGTTGTCCTCGACCAGGTACTTGATCTTGTACTTGCCGATCTCCACCGTGTCGTTGTGGTGGAGCAACTGCTTCTTCACCGCCCGGCCGTTGATGTAGGTGCCGTTGGTGCTGTTCTGGTCTTCGATGTAGACGTCCTGACCCACCATCTGCAGGACCGCGTGCTCACCGCTGACGGCCAGGTTGTCGATCACGATGTCGTTGTACGGCCGGCGCCCCAGGGTCGTCTTGTCCTTGGTGAGCTGGACTTCCTTGATGACAACACCGTCGAGCGAAACAACGAGCTTGGGCATGCGAGACCTCAGTGACTATTGTCGTGGTGCTGTCGACGGACGGTGGTTCAGCGACGGAAGGGCCACCAGGAACGCGAGGAAGCGGGTGCGCCACGCGCGGCAACCAGAATAACGGCAATATTATCCCGTCCACCGGCCTCATTGGCCGCATCGATCAGCGCGTGAGCCGCGTCGACCACATTGCTGTGCATGCGCAGCACGCCCGCCAACGCCTCGTCGTCGAGCATGTCGGACAGGCCGTCCGAGCACAGCAGGAACCAGTCGTCGGGCAGGATCGCGTGCATGTGCGTTTCCAGCAGCACCACGTCCTCCACCCCCACCGCGCGGGTGACCAGGTTCTTGTTGTGGCTCAGCGCCGCCTGCTCGGGCGAGATCAGGCCGGCGTCGATCTGCTCCTGCAGCAGCGAATGGTCGCGCGTGATCTGCACCAAGTGACCGTCGCGCCAGCGGTAGGCGCGCGAGTCCCCGATGTGGCCAATCAGCACCCGATTGCCGCGAAACGCCGCCACCACCAGGGTGGTTCCCATCCCGAGGTACTGCGGGTTGGAATTCGCGGCGTTGAAGATTGCGCGGTTGGCGTTGTCCACGCAGATGTCCATCGCCCGGCGCACGTCGTGGTCGCTCACCTCGGGCGAGGCATCGGCCAGCCAGCGCCCCAGCTCGGAGCAGACGAAGGCGGTGGCCATGCCGCTGGCGATTTCGCCGGCGTTGTAGCCGCCCATGCCG
>DAOLLE010000070.1:0-9911 GCA_035331205.1 Burkholderiaceae bacterium | reverse complement strand
CTACGCCCGCCAACAAGGCACGCTGGTGCTCGACCGGCGCGACTGGCAGGCCGCCACCGGCGACACCCGCGTCAACGATCTGGCCCTCTGGCTCGCCCCCGGGGCGGATGCCTCCGCCGTCCGCGAAGGGCTGCGCCGCCTCGCCCCCGACCCGGCGCTGCTGGAGCTGGCCACCCCGGGCGAGATCCGCGCCACCTCGCTGCAGATCTTCGACCGCAGCTTCGCGGTCACCTACTGGCTGCAGGCGGTGGCGGTGGCCATCGGCCTGTTCGGCATCGCCGCCAGCTTCTCCGGCCAGGTGCTGGCGCGGCGGCGCGAGTTCGGCGCGCTGCAGCACCTCGGTGCCAGCCGCGCCCAGGTGCTCGCGCTGGTCAGTGCCGAAGGCGCCGTCTGGACCAGCGTGGGCACGCTGCTCGGCCTGGCGCTGGGCTTGGCGGTGGCGGTGGTGCTGGTGCACGTGGTCAACCCGCAGAGCTTCCACTGGACGATGGAGCTCTCGCTGCCGCTTGGGCGGCTGGCCCTGCTGGCGCTGGCGGTGCTGGCCGCCGGCACCGGCACCGCCTGGCTGGCCGGGCGCGCCGCCGCGAGCCGGCAGATGGCCCTGGCGGTCAAGGAGGATTGGTGATGGCACGGGGTACCGCAGCGCGGCACCTGCGACGGCGCGACTGGCTCGCCGCCTTGGCCGCCGGTTGGCTGGGCGAGGGGGTGCAGGCGGCCCCGGCGACAGCGTCACCGACCGCTGAAGTCATCGACCGCCCCGGCCACGGACCGCGCCCACTGCGCTTTCCGGCCGACTTCGGCGCCCACCCGGCCTGGCACACCGAGTGGTGGTACGTCACCGGCTGGCTGGCCGATGAGGCGGCCGCGCCGGCCGTCGGCAGCGCGGCGCCGCAGCCCAGCCACGGCTTCCAGCTCACCTTCTTCCGCCAGCGCACCGACCTGGGCGGCGACTCGCGCAGCGCCTTCGCCGCGCGCCAGCTGATCTTTGCCCACGCGGCGGTGACGGACCTGGGCGCCAAGCGCCTGCGCCACGACCAGCGCATCGCCCGCGCCGGCTTCGGCTTGGCCGAGGCGGCGCTGGGCGACGCGCATGTGCACCTGCACGCCGGCAGCCGCTGGTCGCTGCGGCGCGAGGGCGGCGCCCCCACCGGCACGTCGGCGGCGGACCTCGACCCCAGCGTCTACCGCGGCCGGGTGGACAGCCCCGCCGCCGGCTTCCGGCTCGACTTGGACCTCACCGCGACCCAGCCAATGCTTCTTCAAGGCCAGGCCGGCTGGTCGCGCAAGGGACCGCAGCCGGCGCAGGCCAGCTTCTACACCAGCCAGCCGCAGCTGGCGGTGCGCGCCCGCCTCGCGCTCGACGGCCAGCCCGAGCGCGCCCTGGCCGGCCGCGCCTGGCTCGACCACGAGTGGAGCGAAACCCTGCTCGACGCCGACGCGGCGGGCTGGGACTGGATCGGCATGAACCTCTTCGACGGCAGCGCGCTCACCGCCTTCCGCCTGCGCCGGCGCGATGCCCACCCCGCCGGCCCGACGCTCTGGGCCGGCGGTTCCTGGCGAGCGCCGGGCCGCGTGGCACAGGCCTTCGCACCCGGCGACGTTCGCTTCACCCCGCGGCGCCACTGGACCAGCCCGCGCCACGGCTCAGCCGGGCAGCCGCCGGTGCGCTACCCGGTCGAGTGGGCCGTCGACTGCCCCGCCGGCCGCTTCATCGTGCGCGCCCTGCTCGACGACCAGGAACTCGACAGCCGCGCCTCCACCGGCACCGTCTATTGGGAGGGCCTGAGCGAACTGCTCGAAGCCGCCACCGGCCGGCGCGTCGGGCTGGGCTATCTGGAGATGACGGGGTATGTGGGGAGGTTGAGGCTGTGAGTTCGAGACCGGACAAGTACAAGTGGCCAATCATCTACGGGTGGACAGCCGTCGCCGCCCTGCCGCTCGTCAATCAGTTATTGGGGCGGCCATCGGCCGTCGGCGGCGGTGAACTGGCGTACCAGATGTTTATCATTTGCTTCCCAAGCAGCATCGGAACCGGTTTCATATTGAACGCCATCGACACTCGTCCGATCCTCGCAGCGCTGCCAGGGCCGCTGGCGCTGCTGTTCATATGGCTACCGTACGCAGCCCTCGGCCTGCTCCAATGGACAGCGCTGGCGCTAGTGATCGAATGGACAAGAAATCGGAAGGCGCCATGAATCACCACATTCGGCTCATTCAGGAGCCTTTCCAGAGAGAAAGGAAGTGAAGAATAAGGGTCAGGTCTTGCCTTTTGCCATCCACACAGGCACGCCCTTCTGCTGTCACCTCCTCGCAGACAGCCAGCCTGGCCCGCCTTGCGCTGAAGCATCGCCGCTCGGGACGTGACCGGGCATCATCGGAGCCCCGGATCGCGCGTTGCCCACTGCGGCGCGGGATTGGACCTTGGAGGATGACCCGGATGGACAACGAGATGAGTCGCCGCTCAGCGGTATGCGCACCGGCGCTGTGGCCGGCGCTGGTTCTTGCCTGCGTGCTGCTGCCAGGTGGCGTTGCCCGCGCGGCCGATGCCGACCTGCCGGCCGCCGACCCGGCGCGGGCGGAGGCGATCGTCAAGGAGCGCTGCCACCTCTGCCATGGGCTGCAGGGCGAGTCGGCCAGCGCGGTGTTCCCGCGGCTGGCGGGGCAGCATGCTCAGTACATCGCAAAGCAGCTGGCGGACTTCCAGTCCGGCCAGCGCAAGAGCGAGACGATGAAGCCCCAGACGGGCGCCCTGACACCGCCGGAGATGAAGGCGCTGGGGCTGTACTTCGCTTCACAGAAGGTACCAGGACGACCCGTGCGGGACGCGGACCTGCTGGCCGTCGGTCGCTTCATTTACCAGCGCGGCAACACCTTCAGCGGCCTGCCGGCCTGCGCCAGCTGCCATGGCCCGCAAGCGCACGGCACGCCCCAGCTGCCGCGACTGGCGGGCCAGCACCCCCGCTACATCGAAGACCAGCTCAAGCAGTTCAGCAGTCGCGAGCGCAACAACGACAACGCGGTGATGCACATGGTGGCGTCGAAGCTGACCGAACTGGAGACGAATGCGGTGGCGGCCTACATCGCCACGCTGGACTGAGCATGGCCAGCTGCCCCGACGGTCGCCCCGCCCTCTCGAAGGCCGCTGCCACGCCCGACGTCTCCCACGATGCGTATTTCGCCAGCGTCGCTGAGGACGTTCGCCCTCGGCTGGCGGCCATCCAGGCGCAGGTCGAATCCCTGCTGCCGCAGGCCACCCGCTGCATCGGCTACCGCATGCCGGCCTACCGCGGCCGCCGGCGGATCTTCTTTTACTTCGCAGCGTTCAAGAAACACATCGGCATCTATCCGCCGCTGCGCCACGATGCGCCGTTGATCGCAGAGCTGGCACCGTATCGCGGCGAGAAGGGCAATCTCTCGTTTCCCCTGAATCAACCCCTGCCGATCGAGCTAATCGGCCGCGTCGCGGTGGCCTTGCACCGAGAGATCGACAGCGCCTGAGGCCCGCACACTGACCCCGCGCATCGGCACCGTGTGGCGCCCGCCGCGCGGGGTACCGAAAGCCGAATCGCCTTGGGCAACTGCTACGACGTCCGATCCCCGAAACCTGTCGCCCAGCCCCAAGACGATGAAACTCGGCCAAGCGGCGCAGACGCCCATCGAACGGCCGGCCGTCGCCCCGCTGCCTCCGGCCTTTGCCGTGTTGCTGGGCAGACTTACTCGACAGGCGCCTTGCCCGGCTCGCGATTGACCAGCGGAACGGCCGTGAACGGGCTGTACAGGTAATTGCCTGGGAAGCGCTCGCCCGTTTTGGGATCGAATTTTGGCGGAAGCACGCTCCCCAAGGGCAATCGGTATTTGAATGTCGCAGTGCCGACCTTGACGCTGAAGCCTCCTTCACGCTTGGCGTCGGCAATCCGCCGATCCTGTCGGTCCTTGGCCGGAAACAACAGGAAGTGGATATTTTGCCCCAATGGCCCCATGAGACTGGCGATCACGGGCCGCATGAAACTCAGGAGATTCTTCATGTCGGGCGCAATGGCGTCCTCGTCCAGCGGCGCATAGCTCGTCCCGGCCTGGTCGACGAGTGCGGTCGCCGACCTCACCGCCTGCTCGCTCGCGTACGTCACGCTCCCGAGCAGGCTCAACTTTCCATCCGCCACCGCCACCATTGTGTACTTTCGCGTGACATTGACGAACTCGTCGACCGTGGCCTGGGTGGCCGACGGATTCTGTCGAATGCTCGCCTCCCAGAATTCATCGGGCATCCACCAAGCCATGGTCAGCGACTTGGGATCGCGCGACATTTTTTGCGTATCGCGAATGATGGCCTGGATATCCAGGCCCTCGTCGGCCACTGCCCATCCGGCCGAAGTGGTCAACACCGTTGCGATCGCCAAGGCGACCCACCGCCGACGGGCCATACGAATACCATCAAAACACCGGGTGAACATGAGATTTCCCTTCCTCATCGAATGGAGTTGCGCCAACCGGGTGGCCGATCCTTTTCAGTCGAGTCCCGACCGGCGTCGCCGGGCTTCCGGTGGCCCTACCTGCGTTAGAACTGCCGTTAGAACTTCCGGCTCGTGCAGGCTCACCACTGCAAGCCACCGCCGTTGGCGAGCAGGCCGTCGGACACGCCCGGCGGCGCCACCCCAAGGGCCAGGGCAGCGGCAGCCAAGATCATGGATCGGGTTCGGAGGATGCCCATCACAGAACTCCCTTTCGATCGGTTCATCCCACTGTGCACCGGCCATGGCCGCAGATGTTGCGTGACATCAAGCGCCAGGCACCCGCCTGACGCGCAGCGACCAGACAATCACCGCTCGAGACCCGACTGGAGACGCCATGACCCTGCGCATCGTCCGCCTCGGCAGCCCCCGCCTCGACAGCGAAGGACTGCGCATCGGTACCGTGCGGCGCCCGCCACGCGGGGTGCCGAAAACCGAATTCGCCTCGGGCAACTGGTACGACGTCTGGTACCCGAACCTGTCGCCCAGCCCGGAAACGGTGAAGCTCGGCCAGGCCGCGCAGACCCCGGCCGATTGGAAGGCTTTCGAGCGCGCCTTCCGCGCCGAAATGGCCACGGCGGAGAACACCCGCACGATCGGGTTATTGGCGGCGCTGTCGCGGCAGACGAATTTCTCGCTCGGCTGCTATTGCGAAGACGAGTCGCGCTGCCACCGGTCGATCCTGCGGCACCTGCTGGAGGAAGCAGGGGCGCTGGTTCGCAGCGACGCGCCTTGACGCGCCCCACCGCCGTTGCGTTGTTTCCAGCCCCAGTCCGCTGCAGCCGCGCCGGGGTCTGCGCCGGTCAACCGGCAATCTGCCAGCCGTCGCTGCCCTTGATCAGCTTGACCTGCTCCGTTTTCTTCACCCTCTGCCCGAGGAGCGGCAGGGTCATATCGATCTCGATCTGGCAGGTGTAGTTCACGCTGGTCTCGCCCTTGGAGCAGGCGAGTTTCTTCAAGTCGTGGATCTGCCCCTTGAAGTCCTTTTCACTGACGCCCTTCATCATCTCCGCCTGCATGCCCCTCGGGTTGGCCGCGGCGGCCTGCACCGCCGCCTGGTAGGCGGTGCTGATCTGCCTGGAAAAGGCCTTTTCGATGTCCGCCCCGGAAGGTTCGCCGGAGCATGCCGACACGATGAGCGATGAACACAAAACCAGACCGCCCGGCAGGAGCCGCGGGCTGGAAAATCTCTGGCACATATGGATCTCCATGTCGATCAATGCACCCGGCCACAGGCCGGGTGCAACATCCCTCAGTTCAGGTTGATCCCGACCGCCTGAACGGGTCGGGAGGCGAACGCAGTCGTGCCGTCGCCCAGTTCACCGCGGCCGTTGTCGCCCCAACCCCAGACCGCGCCGCCACTGCCGCGCACCAGCACACGCTGATAAACACCGAGACCGGTGAAGTCGGCCCCGGAGACCGTGATCTCTGCGACGGCGGGAATCCCGGTGACCAGCGCCGGTGTCCCGTCACCCAGACCGACATGGGTGACCACGGCACGGCCAATGTTGGAGGCAAAGCCCCAGCTGTAGACGCTGCCGGACTCGGTCAGGGCGAAGGAGGCGAAATTCGTCACCGCCACGTCCTGAATGGACGTCAAGCCCGCCACCTGGAACGGAATCGTCTTGGCCACGTCCGTGCCGTCGCCCATCTCGCCATGCGTGCCGATGGTGCCCCAGCTCCAGACCGTCTTGTCCGTCGCCAGCGCCAGGCAATGCCACTGGATGAAGGTGCCCGAGCAGCTCACCTTGGACACCGTCGGCAGGCCAGCGATGGCGGCCACCGAGTAGGTCGCGGTATAGACCAGGCTGGTGCCGCTGTTCACCGGCGTACTACCGCCGGTGCTCGCGACGGTCAGCAACTTGGCCGCGCCACTGTTGTCGACGAGCGGAACCTTGGCTTGGAAGGTGCTGGCCGTTGGCCCTGCACTGATGGCGTCCCCCAACGCCACGATGGTCCCAACGCCCGTCACCTGCAGGGCCTGCACGGTGCTGGTGAGCAGCGCATCGATGGTCACCGTGCCCGCCAGCAGCCACAGCGTACCGTCCGCCTTCAGCGCCAGCGTCACACCATTGGGCAGCAGGCGCAGGTCCTTCACACCCGTCAGTTGACTCACGGTGAACGGCGTGGCCGACACCAGTTGGGCACTGGAGCTCATCTTGTAGACACCGAGCCCGCTGCCGGCGATCGAGGTCGACCCCCAGCCCTGCACGGCACCGGACGACTGGACCACCAGGCTCTCGTTGCCGGTGGCGTTCGCCGGGTCCTCGAAGGCGTAGGCGGCGGCTGCCGAACCTGCCCCACTGACGATGACCGCCGCACTGCCGCTGATCGCGGTGCCATTGCCACCGCTCATGCCACTGCCCCAGGCCAGCACGCTGCCGTCGGCCCGTACGGCCAGCGTGTGGCCGTAGGTCGTGCTCAGGCGGTGCGACGACACCACGCCGCTGGACGCAGGCGCGACCGTCAGCGTCGCTGCACTGCTCGTGGCCGAACCCGCCGAGTTGGTCGCCACCACGCGCAGGCGCTGGCCGTTGTTGGCCACCGTCGTGCTGGCCAGGGTGTAGCTCGCAGCGGTCGCACCGTTGATGTTGGAGAAGGTCGTTCCACCGTCGGTGCTGACCTGCCACTGGTAGGTCGGCGTCGGTGTGCCGCTGGCCGCGGCCGTGAAGGTGGCGCCAGCCGGTGCGGTGACGCTGGCCGCAGCGGGCTGGGTCGTGAACGTCGGCACCACCGAGGCGGCGGCCACGCTCAGGCTGGCCGCCTGGCTGATCGCGCTGGACGACGCATTGGTCACCACCACGCGGTACTGCGTGCCGTTGTCGGCCGTGCTGGTCGCCGGCGTGGTGTAGCTGGCCGCGGTTGCGCCGGCGATGTCAGCGAAGGTGCTGCCACCGACCCCGCTTCGCTGCCACTGGTAAGTGGGGGCCGGCGTGCCCACGGCGACCACCGAGAAGGTGGCCGTGGCGGGGGCGGTGACGCTGGCCGCCACGGGCTGGGTGGTGATCGACACCGCCACCGGCGCGGCGTTCACCGTCAGCGCGGCCGCCTGGCTGGTCACCGAATTCAGGCTGTTCGACACCAGCACGCGGTATTGCGTCCCGTTGTCGGAGGTGGCCACGGCGCTCAGGGCCAGGCTGGCCGCGTTGGCGCCGGACAGCGACGTCCAGCTGCTGCCATCGCTGCTGGACTGCCACTGGTAGTGCAGCGACGTGCCCGCGGCGGTGACCGAGAAGGTCACGCCCTGGCCGGCCGTGGCCGTCTGGGCCGCCGGCTGCACGGTGATGCTCGCCGGCGTGGCCGCCGTGACGGTCAGCGTCACCGCCGAGCTGTAGATGGGCCCGCCGCTGCCGGAAACCTGCACCCGATATTGACGGCCGTCGAGCGTGGCATCGACGGCGGCTCGGGTGTAATTGGGCTGCGTCGCACCCGCCACGTCACTCCAGGTTTTTCCACCGTCGCTGCTGGTCTGCCATTGATACCCGGTGACATCACCGGAGGCCTTGACCTGGAAATTGGCATCGTCCCCCACCGAAACATTTTGGTCGGTGGGTTGGGCAGAAATGGCGACGGCCACTGGCGGATTTCCGCCGGATTCGCCACCGCCGCCGCTGCAACCCGCCATCCAGGTGCTGAACAGCACCCACGTCAGCAGCAGGCACGCGCCCCGCAGCCACCCTATGGTTCGTGTCATCGCTTCACTCCTCGGTCGTCGTTCGAGATCACTGCACCCGCACCGGGCGAATGCATCGCTGCACCGAAACCCCTCGGGTCTGCCGCAGCACAATACTCCGCTGCAGCCCCACGCCCGGCATTTCCGGCAAGGGCTGCATGCAGCCAGCGGTGCGGAAAACCCAATCGAAATCGGTACAGGTGAACCTTAGCGGCCCGGCTTCCTCCGAGTCCTAACCCGGTGATCACCAAACATTCACCCGATGGCGCCCAGGGGGTGTGACAGGCTTGTTGGATCGGGAGGTGGGTTCCTAGAATGGCTCAACCCGGTCACCTGGTCGAACGCCGCGGCCTGTGCCCAACGAGTCCATGAATATTGACAACCATCAAGGAGGTCGGAATGCCCGAGGTTTTCCGTTACAAATTCGGCACCGCCATCTTCGATGAAAAGCGTTTCGAGCTGACGGTCGACGGCGCGGTGGTGGACATTCAGCGCAAGCCGCTGCAGGTGCTGAATCTGCTGCTGCGGCACACCGGCGAGGTGGTGCGGCGGGAGGATTTCATCCAGCAGATCTGGCGCGGCCAGCCGACGGTGGACAACGTACTGGCCAATGCAGTGACCAAATTGCGCAATGCGCTGGGGCCGGTGCTGGCGGGTTGGGTCGAGAATGTGCCGAGAATCGGCTACCGGCTGATCGGTGCGGTCGAGCGCAGCGCCATCGGCCAGGTGCCCAGTGCCCCGATGAATCTGGAGGCGGGCACGCCGGCGCCGGGCCGCGAGAGTTTCAAGCTGCTGCGCCGGCTCGGCCAATCCCCCGATCACGAGGTCTGGCTGGCCCGCCACACGAAAACCGGCGAGCTGCGCGTCTACAAATACCTGGCCAGCGATGGCAACCCGGCGTCGCTGCGCCGTGAGGTAACGATTTCGCGGGTGCTGCTCGGCGCGCTCGGCAGCCGCCGGGATTTCGTGCGCATCCTGGACTGGAATCTCGATGCGCCGCCCTGCTTCATCGAAAGTGAGTATGCGGGCGACAACCTGCAGGACTGGGCGGCGCAGGGCGGGCGGCTGGCGGCGCTGCCGCGCGAGCAGCGACTGGCGATCTTCCTGCAGATTGCCGACGCGGTGTCGGCCGCGCATGCGCTGACGGTGCTGCACAAGGACATCAAGCCGGGCAACGTGCTGCTGTCGCCCAGCGACCAGCAGGCGCTGGGCTGGCAATGCCGGCTGGCGGATTTCGGCAGCGGGCGGCTGCTGGAGGTCGCCCGCCTGGGCGAGCTGGGCGTGACGCCGCTGGGGCTGACGATGGCCACCGGCGTGAGCAGCGACGCCGCGCGCGGCACGCTGCTGTACGCGGCGCCAGAGCTGCTGGCCGACGAGAGCGCCACGGTGCGCAGCGATGTGTACTCCCTGGGCGTGCTGCTGTACCAGCTGATCGTGGCGGATTTCGAGCGCGGCCTGCACAGCGGCTGGGAGCGCGACATCGACGACGCGCTGCTGCGTGCCGACATCGCCCGCGCCACCGACGGCGACGCACTGCGGCGCTTCAACAGCGTCGGCGAATTGACCGATGCGCTGCGCCAGCTGCCCGAGCGCCACGCCGAAGTAGGGCAGGAGCTTGCCGATGGCGATCTCCAGGCGCCCGACCGGCGTCGCGAAGAGCTGCTCCATCGAGCCGCGCTCGTACTCGCGGGCGATGGTCAGCGATGTCAGCAGCACGGACACGATGGCCT
>DAOLLE010000069.1:0-9964 GCA_035331205.1 Burkholderiaceae bacterium | reverse complement strand
CGCCGGGGAAGCACACCAGCGCGATGCTGCGCATCAGGAAGTGCATCTTGCGCAGTGCGAAGTAGTGGAACTGGAAGCACAGCTGCGGCGTGATGTAGGGGTTGGGCTCCTGCTCGTGCGGCAGCACGATGTTCAGGCCGATGCTCTGGCCACCGACCTCGTGGGCGCCGCGGTTGCCGGCTTCCATGATGCCGGGGCCGCCGCCGGTGACGACGTAGATCGGCGTCTCCAGCGTGCGCGAGCGCTCGGTGACCAGCGCGCCGAAGCGGCGCGCCTCGTCGTAGTAGCGGCTCATGTCGAGCTGCATCTGAGCACGGCGCTGTGCCTGCGCATCACCGCCGGCCTGCGCCGCCTGCAGCGCGGCCTCGGCCGCCTCGGGTGCAGGAATGCGGGCGCTGCCAAAGATCACGATGGTGGACTCGATGCCCAGCTCGGTCTGCACCAGCTCGGGCTTGAGCAGCTCGAGCTGCATGCGCACCGGGCGCAGCTCCTCGCGCAGCAGGAAGTCCTCGTCGGTGAAGGCCAGCCGGTAGGCGCTTTCCGGGCCCGCGTAGCGCGAGGGGGCCTTCAGCGCAGCGGCCTCGACCTGGGCGGAGGGAAAGTTGCGGGCGGTCAGCTCGACCGCGGCATCACTGCGGTGTTCAACAGGGGGCTTGTTGGCGATCGGAGGTGTCATGGCGCCAGCATAGCGCCGCCGTCCCTCAGCGTGCGTGACAGACCGGACATGCCGGATCCCGGCCCATGGCGATCTCGTGCCAGCGCAGGTCGCGGCCGTCGAGCATCAGCAGCCGCCCGGCCAGCGACTGGCCGAAGCCGGCCAGCAGCTTGAGCGCCTCGGCCGCCTGCATCGTGCCGATGATGCCCACCAGCGGCGCGAACACGCCCATCGTGGCGCAGTGCGCCTCGGTGACCTCCGACTGCGGCGGGAAGACGCAGGCGTAGCAGGGCTGCCCGGCCTGGCGCGCATCCCAGACCGAGATCTGGCCGTCCAGCCCGATCGCCGCGCCCGACACCAGCGGCTTGCGGTGGCGCACGCAGGCGGCGTTGACGGCCTGGCGGGTGGTGAAGTTGTCGCTGCAGTCCAGCACCACGTCGGCCTGCGGCACCAGGCGGTCGAGCAGCTCGGCGTCGGCGCGCTGCTGCAGCGTCTGCACCCGCACCTCGGGGTTCAGCGCGGCAATCGCCGCCGCGGCAGAAGTCACCTTCGGCGTGCCCACGCGCGCCTCGTTGTGCGCGATCTGGCGCTGCAGGTTGGTGCGGTCCACCGTGTCGTGGTCGACCACGGTGATGGTGCCCACGCCCGCGCTGCCCAGGTACAGCAGCACCGGCGAGCCCAGCCCGCCCGCTCCGATCACCAACGCATGGCCAGCGACGATGCGCTGCTGGCCCTCGACGCCGATCTCGTCGAGGAGGATGTGGCGGCTGTAGCGCAGCAGTTGGTCGTCGTTCATGACAGCGGGGGTCTGGGTGGCGGTGGATGGCACACAGCCGCCCGCAGGCGGCTGTGAAAGCCCTGGAGGCAGCGGACGGCAGGGATCAGTTCGACTTCGGGGCGTCCGGCTTGCGCTCGGTCTGACTCTTGCTGAGCTGCACCGGCTTGCCTTTCAGGCGGTTGAGCGCCTGCTGCAGCGGGAAGTCCTCGGCGCTGCCGAATTCGGGCAGGCGCAGCGGCTTGCCGCTCTTGGCATTGGCCTCCTCGAGCTTCTTGAGCGCCTCCTCGCGCTGCTTTTCGCGTGCCGGATCCTTCTTCTCCTCCTCGGCGCCGGCATTGCCGTTGCTGAGGTGGCGCTCCAGGTCGGCCTCGCGCGTGCGCAGCGCGGCGTAGGGGCTGCCCTCGGCGGTGTCGTCGACCATCAGGTCCGGGACGATGCCCTTGGCCTGGATCGACTGGCCCGAGGGCGTGTAGTAGCGCGCCGTGGTGATCTTCAGCGAGGTGTTGGGCATCGGCAGGCGGGTCAGCTCGGTTTGCACCGAGCCCTTGCCGAAGGTCTGCGAGCCCATGATGATCGCGCGCTTGTGGTCGCGCAGCGCGCCGGCGACGATCTCGCTGGCCGAGGCCGAGCCTTCGTTGACCAGCACCACCAGCGGCACCGTCTTCAGCCCCGCGGGCAGGGCCGCGAGGGTATCGCTGCCGTCGCGCGAGTAGAAATTCGGCGACGCCTTGTAGGTGGCGCGCTGGTCGGACATCTGGCCATTGGTGGTCACCACCACCACGTCCTTGGGCAGGAAGGCTGCCGAGATGCCGATCGCGCCGTCGAGCAGGCCGCCCGGGTCGTTGCGCAGGTCCAGCACCAGGCCCTTGAGGGCCGGGTCCTGTTTGTACAGCTCCTTGATCTGCTCGACGAAGTCGCGCACCGTCGGTTCCTGGAACTGATTGACGCGGATCCAGGCGTAGCCCGGCTCGACCAGGCGCGAACGCACGCTCTTGGTCTTGATCTCCTCGCGCACGATCGTCACCGGGAAGCTGCGGTTCTCGCTCTTGCGGTAGACCGTCAGCAGCACCTTGGTGCCGCTGGGCCCGCGCATGCGCTTGATCGCCTGGTCCAGCGTCAGGCCCTTCACCGCCGTTTCATCGATGCGGGTGATCAGGTCGCCGGTGATCATGCCGGCGCGGAAGGCGGGTGAGCCCTCGATCGGCGAAACCACCTTCACCAGCCCGTCCTCCATTTCGATCTGGATGCCCACGCCGGTGAATTTTCCGTTGATGCTTTCGCGGAATTCCTTGAAGGCGGCGCCTTCGAAATACTGCGAATGCGGATCCAGCCCGGAAACCATGCCGCCGATCGCGTCGCGGATGAGTTTCTTCTCGTCCACCGGCTCGACGTAGGCGCGCTTGACGAGGTCGAACACCGTCGCCAGCTGCTGCATCTCTTCCAACGGCAGCGGCGACATGGCGCTGCGCGCGGTCGCCTGCAGCTGCAGCGTCGTCAACGCGCCCGCCACCACGCCCAGAGACACCCAACCCGCCACCTTGAGCTTGTTACCCATGTTCACGAATCCGTTCGGCCCGACGCCGATGCTGCGAAACTTCTGCCGCCGGCGCGCCCGCGCCCGGTTCGGCGTATCCGAAAACCCTCCGGGATCAGGCTGAAGCCGGAGCGCGGGCAGTATAGGACGCCCGACGGCGCCTGCGTATCACGAACGCCCGGAAGAACCCCATCATCAGGGGCAATTTCCCCCATCCGCGCTGGACACAGACCCCAATGCCGGGCGAGCGGCACGGCGACCCCGATGCGGGCGGGGCGCGCCAGAGCAACCAACGTTTACCATTACTGGTCATCCGATACCGGTCGTCCCGCCAACGGATGCGCCGTGCCGCTTCGTTCGCTGCCAATCCCGCCCGCGCGAGCCCGAAGCGGGCCGACGATGCCCTCCGATCCCCGCCGCCCTTCGCATGCCCTCCGATTCCGTCCCCGCGCCCGCGGACCAGTCCCCCGCGACGCCCGCCCCGCCCCCAGGGCACAGGCCCAGCGCCGCCGATTCATCGCTCGGCAAGTCGGTGCGCTACGTCACCGAGCACGACCCGGGCCTGCTGTTCGCGCTGCCGCGCCAGCCGCAGCGCGAGGCGCTGGGCCTCGCCGGCGAGCGCCTGCCCTTCACTGGCGCGGACCTCTGGACCGGCTATGAGCTGTCCTGGCTGACCCCGCGCGGCAAGCCGCAGGTGGCGCTGGTGCAGTTCACGGTGCCCTGCGAGTCGCCGTACATCGTCGAGAGCAAGTCCTTCAAGCTCTACCTGAACAGCCTGACGATGACACGCTTCGACTCCGCCGACGCGCTGCGTGCCACGCTGGTGCAGGACCTGAGCGCCGCCTTCGGCGCGCGCATCGGCGTCAAGCTGATCCTGCCCGAGGCCTTCGACGCCCAGCCGATCCACGAGCTCAGCGGCCTGAACCTGGACCGCCTGGACATCGACTGCGACCGCTACCAGCCGGCCCCCGAGCTGCTGAGCGCCGCCCTCGACGAGCAGCCGGTCACCGAGACGCTGACCTCCCACCTACTCAAGAGCAACTGCCCGGTCACCGGCCAGCCCGATTGGGCCAGCGTGCAGATCGGCTACACCGGCCCGCAGATCGACCAGCCCGGCCTGCTGCAGTACCTGGTGAGCTTTCGCGACCACAACGGCTTCCACGAAGACTGCGTCGAGCGCATCTTCATGGACCTGTGGACGCGCTGCCAGCCCACCAAGCTGCAGGTCTACGCCCGCTACACCCGCCGCGGCGGCCTGGACATCAACCCCTGGCGCAGCAGCCACCCGGCCGCCCTGCCCCCGACAGCGCGCACGGCGCGGCAATGAGCCCATAAGCCAGCCTTGCCCGGCCCGTTCGCCCCCGAATCCCCATCCTGGAGTCCGCCATGCCCCTCGTCGTACACGGCATCCCGAACTGCAACACCGTCAAAAAGGCCCGCACCTGGCTGGAGGAGCGGGGCCTGGCCTACACCTTCCACGACTTCAAGAAGCAGGGCGTGCCCGAGGCCGCACTGGACGACTGGCTGGCCCGGCACGGCTGGGAGACGCTGGTCAACCGCGCGGGCACCACCTGGCGCCAGCTCGACGAGGCCACCAAGGCCGGCGTGACGGACGCCGTCTCGGCGCGTGCGCTGATGCTCGCCAAGCCCAGCGTGATCAAGCGCCCGGTGGTGGCCTGGGGTGCCGCGCGCGGCGACCAGGTCACCGTCGGGTTCAAGCCCGAGCAGTTCGAGGCCGCCGCCGGGGCCTGATCGCCCCCTTGCCCCTGGCCACTCGCCGCTCTTTCGTCCACGCCTCTACCCCGCCCTCCGCCATCCATGTTCACCGGCATCGTCCAGGCCGTCGCGACCGTCGCGGCCATCACCGACCGCCCCGGGCTGCGCAGCTTCACGCTGGAATTCCCGCCCGGCTTCACCGACGGCCAGGAGATCGGCGCCAGCGTCGCCTGCGACGGCGTGTGCCTCACGGTCACCCGCCACCCGGGTGGCGGCCACGCCGACTTCGACGTGATGCAGCAGAGCCTGGCGCTGACCACGCTGGGCGCGCTGCAAGTCGGCAGCCGGCTGAACGTCGAGCGCGCCGCGCGCGACGGCGTCGAGATCGGCGGCCACCCGATCTCCGGGCACGTCGACTTCCAGGCCCAAGTCGCCGAGCTGCGCCACCCCGAGAACAACCACGTCCTGCGCATCGCGGTGCCCGCGCCCTGGATGCGCTACGTCTTCCCGAAGGGCTACATCGCCGTCAACGGCGCCAGCCTGACCGTCGCCGAAGCCGGCCGCCACGCCGACGGCAGCGGCTGGTTCGAGGTCTGGCTGATCCCCGAGACGCTGCGCCAGACCACCTTCGGCGCCAAGCAGCCCGGCGACGCGCTGAACATCGAGATCGAGCGCGGCACGCAGGTCATGGTCGACACGGTGCGCGCCACGCTGGAAGAACGGCTCGGCCCGCTGCTGCCGGCGCTGGAGGCCCTGCTGCGCGAGCGCGGCGTGGGCGTCGAGTCCCTGGCCTCCCCGGCCGCCCTGCCGGCCACCGGGCCCGGAGCCGCAGCATGAGCGAACCCATCGTCCCCGGCGTCAGCCGGGACCTGCCGACCGACGACGCCAGAGTCATCGCCGCCACACGGCTGTGGCTGGAGCGCGCGGTGATCGGGCTGAACCTCTGCCCCTTCGCCAAGGCGGTGCACGTCAAGGACCAGCTGCGCTACGTCGTCAGCGCCGCGACCACGCCCGAGGCGCTGCTGGCCGAGCTGGAAGCCGAGCTGCAGTTCCTCGCCACGGCGGACCCGGAGCGGGTCGAGATGACACTGTTGATCCACCCGCAGGTGCTGCAGGACTTCCTCGACTACAACGACTTCCTCGACGTGGCCGACGCAGCCGTGGAGCGCCTGGGGCTGGACGGCGAGCTGCAGATCGCCAGCTTCCACCCGGACTACCAGTTCGCCGGCAGCGACGCCGACGACATCGCCAACTTCAGCAACCGCTCGCCCTACCCGACGCTGCACCTGCTGCGCGAGAGCAGCATCGACGCCGCGGTGGCCGCCTTCCCCGACGCGGCGGACATCTACGAGCGCAACATCGAGACGCTGGAACGCCTGGGCCCGCGCGGCTGGGCGGCGCTGTTCAAGGCCTGAGCCGCGCATCGCGCATCCGCTGCGTCCCGGTGACCGGCGCTCCGTGTCCGGCGCGTGTCCGGCGGTTCGTGCCGCGTCGCAAATGCAACGGTCGGTATCGGCGTGAATTCCATCACCGCCCGGCCAGCCACCCGGCTGAGGAAGCGGGGCGTTGCCCTTTAGCATCGGATTTTCCGAGTTCAGCAACAGGCAACACCATGGTCGAGCACCGCACGGTCTTCAAGGTACTGGTCAGTGCCGACGCCCAGTTCTCACTCTGGCCCGCCGACCGCCTGCACGAGCCCGGCTGGGCCGAAACCGGCCAGCGCGGCAGCAAGGAAGAGTGCGTCGACTACATCAAGAAGATGTGGTTTGCCCGTCCGCGCGCACCGCAGGCCAGCCACGAGGCCGTGGTCACGCACTGACCAGCCCATCCGGCGCTTGCCGGACGCCGCCCAGGCGTCCCGGGCGTTTCGAATTCAGGCGCCCCCTGCGCCTTCCTCAGGCAACTCCGCCAGAGACTCTCCCACCGGTTCGGCCATCCGCTGCAGACAGTCGTCGAGCAGTGCATGCAGCGCCGCCACACGCTGCGGCCCCAGCCGCTCGTTGAAGGCGGTCTGCGCCGCCTTCCAGGCCGACTTGGCCTCGGCATGTTTGGCCCAGCCCGCCTCCGTCAGACTGACTTGACGTGAGCGCGCATCGCGCCCCGCCTCCACCCGCACCCAGCCCTGAGCCACCAGCGGCTGCAGGTTGCGCGTCAGCGTGGACGGCTCCATCTGCAGGCGTGCGGCCAACAGCCCCGGCTGCACCGGCATCAGCGCCGCAATGTGGCCGAGCAGCGCGTACTGTGAAGTCTTCAGCCCGACCTCGGCCAGGTGCCGGTCGTAGTGGCGGCTGACGACCCGGTCGGCCTGGCGCAGCTTCAGGTTGCTGCAGCCGCGTGGCAGTGCCAGCGCGTCCACGGGGTCATCCGCAGACGGATCGGTCGAGACAGACACCTTGGAGACAGTGGGAGTGGATCGGCTCATGGAATGATTGCAGGTACAACGATTGCACCTACAACCTCCGCCGAAGGATAGCGCCGATGAGCACCGCCAGCCACCACTTGCACGACGAAATCGCCGCCACGCTGGAACGCTGGCGCGCCGACGAGGCCCAGGTCCGGGCACACCTGGCCGCACCCGGCATCAGCCGCCCTGACCAGGTGATCGACAGGACGGGCCTGCAGATGTTCGAGGCCATCGCCCGCGGCGAACTGCCGTCGGTGCCGATCGGCGCGGCGCTGGACTTCTTCCCGATCGAGTTCGAGCCCGGCCGCATGGTCTTCCAGGGCCACCCGAGCCCGCGCTTTTGCAACCCGATGGGCACGATCCACGGCGGCTGGATCGCCACGCTGCTGGATTCCGCGGTAGCCTGCGCGATCCACACCACGCTACCCGCGGGCCGCGCCTACACCACTGCCGAGCTCAAGGTGAGCTACCTGCGCGCGCTGATGCCCGATGTGCCGCTGGTGCGCGCCGAGGGCAAGATCATCAGCGCCGGGCGCCAGGTCGGCTTCGCCGAAGGCCGGCTCTACGGCCCGGACGGTCGCCTGTACGCGCACGCCACGACCACCTGCGTGGTGCTGCAGCCACGCTGATTCGCTGGCGCGCGTCGGGCACAGGACACAATCCCGCATGTCCGTCGCGTCCCTTGACCCCGTTTCTCGCACCCCGCCGATCGCCGTCGTCGACTTCGAGACCACCGGCATGGGCCCCAGCCAGGGCGCCCGCGCCACCGAGATCGCCATCGTGCTCGTCGAGGACGGGCGCATCACCGGGCGCTACCAGAGCCTGATGCACACCGGCGCCTGGGTGCCGCCCTTCATCGAGGCGCTCACCGGCATCAGCAATGCGATGCTGCGCGACGCGCCGCCGGCCGCCGCGGTGATGCGCGAGGTGGCCGAGTTCACCCGCGGCCTGCCACTGGTGGCGCACAACGCCGCCTTCGACCGCAACTTCTGGATCGCCGAGATGGCCCAGGCGGGGCTCGATCCCGACCCGGCGCACCGCTTCGCCTGCACGCTGCTGCTGTCGCGCCGGCTCTGGCCCGAGGCGCCGGACCACAAGCTGGGCACGCTGGAGCGCTGGGCCGGGTTGACGCGCGACGGCCGCGCGCACCGGGCGATGTCGGACGCCGATGTCACCGCCCAGCTGTTGATCCGCCTGCAGCGGGATGTGGCCGAGCGCTGGGCCGAGGCCCTCGGGCCGCAGGGCGCCGACCACAGCCGGCTCTGCGAGGTGCAGGCCCAGTCGCGCCGCGTGCTGGCCCGCGGCTGGGTGCCGAGCGCCGCCGCACCGGCTTGAAAACAGCCGGGCTCAGCCGCGCTTGGCCAGCAGCGCGCGGCCGACGCGCGAGCCGCTGCCCTGCCCCAGCGCGCCGCGGATGAAGGCGCCCGCGTCGATCAGCGCGTCCAGGTCCACGCCGGTCTCGATGCCCAGGCCATGCAGCAGCCAGACCACGTCCTCGGTGGCGACGTTGCCGGTGGCGCCCTTGGCGTAGGGGCAGCCGCCCAGGCCGCTGACGCTGGTGTCGAAGGTGGCAATGCCCAGCTCCAGCGCCGCGTAGACGTTGGCCACCGCCATGCCATAGGTGTCGTGGAAGTGCCCGCTGACCTCCTCCAGCGGGTAGTGCGCCAGCGCCGCCTCCAGCGCCGCCTGCACCTTGCGCGGCGTGCCCACGCCGATGGTGTCGGCCACGCCGACGTGCTGCACGCCGATGGCCTTCATCAGCCGCGCGACCAGGCCGACGCGCTCGGGCGCCACGTCGCCCTCGTAGGGACAGCCCACGGTGCAGGAGATCGCGCCGCGCACCTTGACGCCCGCCGCGCGCGCCGCGGCCACCACCGGCGCGAAGCGCTCGATGGACTCGGCGATCGAGCAGTTGATGTTCTTCTGGCTGAAGGCCTCGCTGGCCGCGCCGAAGACGACGATCTCGTCCGGCCGGCTCAGCACCGCGGCCTCCCAGCCCTTCAGGTTGGGCGTCAGCACCGAGTAGCGCACGCCGGGCGCGCGGGCGATGCCGGCCATCACCTCGGCGTTGTCGGCCATCTGCGGCACCCACTTCGGGCTGACGAAGCTCGTGACCTCGATCTCGCGCAGGCCCGCGGCCTGCAGGCGCTGCACCAGCTCGATCTTGGTGGCGGTGGGCACCGGCTGCTTTTCGTTTTGCAGGCCGTCGCGCGGGCCGACCTCGACCAGCGTGACCTTGGACGGCAGCGACGGCAGGGATTTCAGCAGGCTCATGGTCACTCCGCGGCGGTCAGCTTGAGCAGCTCGGCGCCCTCGGGCACCTGGTCGCCCACGGCGTAGAGCAGCTCGGCCACCACGCCGTCGCGCGGCGCGGCCAGGGTGTGTTCCATCTTCATCGCCTCCATCACCGCCAGCGGCTGGCCGCTCTTGACCGCCTCGCCCGGCTGCGCCAGCAGCGCGATCACCTTGCCCGGCATCGGCGCGGTGAGCCGGCCGCCCTCCCCGGCCCCTTCGCCGGCGTGCGCGATGGGGTCGATCTCCTGCAGCTCCAGGGCCCCGGCCGCGCCGAAGACGGCGTAGCTCTCTCCCTGGGCGTAGACGGTCAGCGTCAGGCGCTGATCGCCCAGCAGCAGGTCGTGGCGGCCGTCGCCGAGCGAGCGGGCGGTCAGGCGCCAGCTGTCACCGCCGAGCGACAGCCGCAGCGCGCCGTCGTGCAGGCGCTCCAGCGTCGCGATGCGGCGCTCCTTGCCCACGCGCAGCTCCAGCCGGCGGCGCGCACCGCCCTGGATGCGCCAGCCATCGCGGCGCGACCAGGGGTCGGCATCCTCCAGCGCCGCCTCGGCCGCCAGCCGGTGCGCCGCCACGCCCGCCGCGGCC
>DAOLLE010000068.1:0-10138 GCA_035331205.1 Burkholderiaceae bacterium | reverse complement strand
CAGGCGGCGCCGAACTCCTCCGGCCGGCCCATGCGCCCGGCGGGGATGGTGGCCGCGATCTGCGCGCGCGCTTCGTCCCGGCTGATGCCGGCAGCCTTCATCATGCGCTGCGCCATGAACTCCTGGCGCGGCGTGTCGATGCGCTCGGGCAACAGGTTGTTGATCGTCACGTTGTCCGGCGCCGCCTCACGCGCCAGCGCCCGGCTGAGCGCGGTCAGACCGGCGCGGGCGGCGGTGGACAGGCCCATCGCGGCGTGCGGCGTCTTCACCATCGCGGAGGTGATGTTGACGATGCGGCCCCAGCGCCGCGAGCGCATGCCCGGCAGCACGGCACGCAGCAGCAGCGCGCCGGTGAGCAGGTTGGCTTCCAACGCAGCGAGCCAGGCGTCGTGGTCCCAGTCCGCCAGTTGGCCGGGGGGCGGGCCGGCATTGTTGTTGACCAGGATGTCCGGCTCCGGGCAGGCCGCCAGCAGCGCCGCGCGGCCCGACTCGGTGACCAGGTCGGCCACCACGCCATGCACGGCCGCACCGGTGTCTGCGCGCAGGCGCTCGACCGCTGCGCTGAGCTTGTCCGCATTGCGCCCGTTCAGCCACACCTCGCAGCCCTCCTGCGCCAGCGCCAGCGCACAGGCGTAGCCCAGCCCCTGCGACGAGGCGCACACCAGGGCCCTGCGCCCGCGAATGCCGAGGTCCATCGTGCTTCCTCAGAGGAGATAGCCGCCGCCGTCGCAGAGCATGAACTGCCCCGTGATCAGCTCGGCCTCGTCGCTGGCCAGGAAGGCGATCAACCCGGCCAGGTGGCGCGGCTGGCCACGCTTCTTGATGGCCTGGTTCTGCATCACGCGGTCGAAGGCCTCTTCGGGCGAGTTCGCCAGCGTGCCCTCGGTGGCGATCATGCCCGGCGCCACCGCGTTGACGGTGATGTTCTCCGGCCCCAGCTCCTTGGCCAGCACACGGGTGAAGCCCATCACCGCGCCCTTGCTGGCCACGTAGGCCATCTGGCCCGGGTTGGCCAGGTAGTAGGTGCGCGAGGCCACGTTGATGATGCGCCCGGCGCTGCTCTTCTTCAGCAGCGGGTAGAAGGCCTGGCTGACCAGGAAGTAGCCCATGAAGTTGACCTGCAGGAAGCGGTCCACCTCGGCGCGCGTCAGCTCATGCCAGGGCTTGCGGCCCGACAGGATGCCGGCGTTGTTCACCAGGATGTCGATGCGCCCGCGCCGCGCCTCCACCGCCTGGGCGGCGGCGCGGATCTGCTCCTCATCGGTGACGTCGCACAGCGACGCCGCCGCCTCGCCACCGGCTTCGCGGATCAGCGCGATCGTTTCGGTGGCGTCTTGGCGATCGAGGATTTCGATGAGCGCGCCTTCCTGCGCCAGCTTCAACGCTGCGCCCTGCCCCATGCCGGAGGCCGCGCCGCTCACCACCGCGATGCGGCCGTCGAGTCGTCCCATGTGAAGTCCTATGCAACGTTGTTGTGAGATGCGAGGTAATCCAATGGATTACATTTGATGCATGTTCACCATCGCTGAGCTACCAGAGTACCGGCGCCGGGCCGAGAAGCTGCTCTCGGGAGAGGATCGCCGTTCGATCATCGACTACTTGGCCGCGCATCCTCGCGCCGGGGTCCTGATCGAAGGGTCCGGCGGTGTGCGTAAGCTGCGCTGGGGCCGTGACGGGAAAGGCAAGAGCGGTGGAGTCAGAGTCATCTACTACCTGCACAGCGAGGCAATGCCACTGTATTTGCTGACGCTCTTTGCCAAGAACGAGCGTGCAAACCTGACCCGCGCCGAGTGCAATGAGCTGGCGGAGTTGGTGGACCTTTTGGTGCAGATCTGGTTGGAGAAATAGATCATGGGCAAGGCATTTGAGAGCATCCGTCAGGGGTTGATCGAGGCCACCGAGCACGCTCGTGGCGAGCCGATCGAGGTTCAGACCTACACGCCGGTCGCCGTTGACGTGGCTGCGGTGCGAGCCCGTCTTGGCCTGAGTCAGGCGCAGTTCGCGGCACGGTTCGGGTTCTCGGTGGCCACCTTGAGGCATTGGGAGCGTGGAGACCGCCGCCCCCAGGGGCCAGCGCTGGTTCTGCTCAACCTGATCGATCGCGAACCTCATGTGGTGATGCGTGCCCTGAGTTGAGGTTGGATCAGCCGCTGAAGGATGAAAGGTCCGCAAAGCGGCGCCCCTCTGCCACCAGTCTTTCCAGCAGCGGCGCGGGCTGCCACCAGAAGCCGTGCTCGGCGTGCAGGCGGTGGATCGCGGCCAGCACCTTCGGCAGACCGATGCGGTCGGCCATGTACATCGGCCCGCCCTGGGCGGCGGGGAAGCCGTAGCCGGTCAGGTAGACGATGTCGATGTCGCTGGGCCGCAAGGCGATGCCGTGCTCCAGCAGCCGCGCGCCCTCGTTGACCATGCCGTAGAGGCAGCGCTCGAGGATCTCCTCTTCACCGATCGGCCTGCGGGTGATCCCCATGCGCGCCGACTCCGCGACGATCCAGGCCTCCAGCTCGGGGTCGCGCTGCGGCCGGCGGTCGCCCGCTTCGTAGCGGTACCAGCCCTGGCCGCTTTTCTGACCAAGCCGCCCCATCTCAACCAGCTTCAGGATGATGTCGTTCCAGCGCCGGTCGCTGGGGCGCGTCGCCATTTGCGCCTTGCGGGTGGGGTAGCCCACGTCGTTGCCGGCCATGTCGTGCACCGCGAAGATGCCCATGGCGTAGCCGAACTTCGTCAGCGCCGCATCCACCTCGTGAGGAAGCGCGCCGTCCTCGACCAGAAAGTGCGCCTCGCGGTTGTACTGGCGGAACAGCGCGTTGCCGATGAAGCCCGGCCAGATGCGCGCCAGCACCGCCACTTTGCCGATGCGCTGGCCCAGCGCCATCAGGGTGGCGACCACGTCGGGTGCGGTGCGATCGGTGCGCACGACCTCCAGCAGCCGCATCACGTGGGCCGGGCTGAAGAAGTGCGCGCCGACCACGTCCTGCGGCCGGCGCGTGACCTCGGCGATCTCGGCGATGTCCAGCCCGGAGGTGTTGGTGGCCAGGATGGCGCCGGGCTTGGCGATGGCGTCCAGCTCGCGGAACAGTCGCTGCTTGAGCGCCAGGTCCTCGAACACCGCCTCGATGAAGAGGTCGGCCCCCTCCGGCCCCCCGGCGTCGGCCAGGCTCGTCGTGCCGCGGATGCGCGCCATGCGCTCGGCCACCGCCTCGGACGTGAGCTTGCCTCGCTTGACGCTGGCGTCGTAGTTGGCTCGCACACGTTGCAGGCCGCGTTCCAGCCCCGCGGCGTCGGCGTCGATCAGCACCACCGGCAGGCCGGCGTTGGCCAAGGCCATCGCGATGCCGCCGCCCATCGTGCCGGCACCGATCACGGCCACCTGGTTCACTGGGCGCAGCGGCGTGTCGGCGGGCAGGCCGGTCTTGGCGGCTTCCCGTTCGGCAAAGCGGACGTGTTCGGCCGCGGCGGCACGGTCGGCGTCGGTGAGGTCGAAGACGCTCATCACCCGGCGCATGACTTCATCCACCGCCTCCCTCACCGCCGACGCCGCGAGGTGGGACGGCGAGGCCGACTTCGTCATCATCGGCGCCGGCACCGCCGGCTGCGTGCTGGCCAACCGGCTGAGCGCCGACCCGGTAACCCGCGTGGCCCTGATCGAGGCCGGCGGCCCGGACCGCCATCCCTATGTGCGCATGCCGATGGGCTTCCTGAAGGCGCTGCAGAACCCTGACTTGACCTGGCAGTTCCAGAGCGAGCCCGAGCCGGCGATGAAGGGCCGGCGCATCCCGATCCCGCGCGGGCGCATCTGGGGCGGCTCCTCGTCGATCAACGGCATGTTCCACATCCGCGGCCACCGGCTGGACTTCGACGACTGGGCGGCGGCCGGTTGCACCGGCTGGAGCTACGCCGAGCTGCTGCCCTACTTCCGCCGCAGCGAGGCGAGCTGGCGCGGCGACGGCCCCTTCCACGGCGGCAATGGCCCGCTGCAGGTCAACCGCATCGACACCCGCCGCCTGCTGGCCGAGCCGCTGCGCGAGGCCGCGGCGCGCGCCGGGCACCGCGTCAACGACGACTACGACGGCGAACACCACGACGGCATCGCTCCCGGCGAAGTGGCCATCGACCGGCGCGGCCGGCGCCACAGCAGCGCACGCGCCTACCTGCACCCGGCGCTGCAGCGGCCCAACCTGCAGACCTTCAGCCACGCCCAGGTGCAGCGCGTGGTCGTCGAAGACGGCCGGGCGGTGGGCGTGGAGTTCATCCAGGGCGGCCAGCGCCGCCGCCTGCGCGCCACCCGCGAGGTGATCCTCTGCGGCGGCGCCTACGGCTCACCGCAGCTGCTGATGCTCTCGGGCATCGGCCCGGGCGAGCACCTACAGGCGCTGGGCATCGAGGTGCTGAAGCACCTGCCGGGCGTGGGCGGCAACCTGATCGAGCACCCGCGCATGCCGCTGCAGTTCCGCGCGCGGGGGCCGGTGACCTTCCTGAGCCAACTGCGCGTCGACCGGGCGGTGATGAACGTGCTGCGCTGGGCCTTCACCGGCGCGGGGCCGTTCGCCACGCAGATCTGCTCCGGCACCGTGCTGCTGAAAAGCCAGCCGCAGCTCGACCGCCCGGACATCCAGCTGCTGTGCAACCCGGTGCGCATCGACGCGCGGATGTGGTTCCCGGGCGTGGTGAACGAGCAGGAGCACTGCTTCTACATCACGGTCTGCCAGCTCTACGCCAGGAGCCGCGGCCGGGTGACGCTGCGCTCGGCCAACCCCGCCGACGCGCCCCGCATCGCGCTGAACCTCTTCACCCACCCGGACGACCTCGTCAGCATGCGAGAGGGCCTGCGGGCCGCGCGGGCCCTCTACCGCCAGATGCCGCAGGCCGCGCTGATCGACCGCGAGACGATGCCCGGCGCCGAGCTGGAGAGCGATGCCCAGCTGGATGCCGCCATCGCCCAGCTGGGCGGCATCACCCACCACCCGGTGGGCAGCTGCGCGATGGGCATCGGCGCCGACGCCGTGGTCGACCCCCAACTGCGCGTGCACGGCGTGGCCGGCCTGCGCGTGGTGGACGCCGCGATCATGCCCACCATCGTCGGCGGCAACACCAATGCGGCGACGCTGATGATCGGCGAGAAGGCCGCCGACCTCATCCTCGGCAAGACGCTGGCGGCTGCCGAGGTCTGACCCGGCACCCAACCCTCCAGGAGTGACAGTGACGATCCCGACCTTGCCCAACCTGCTCGACCGCCCGTTGCGATGCCTGATCGACGGCCAGTGGCATGACGCCGCCGGCGGCGCCATGCTGCCGGTCACCAACCCCTGCGCCGGCGAGGTGTTCGCCCAGTCGGCGGCCGGTGGCGCGGCGGAGGTCGATGCGGCCGTGGCCGCCGCGCGCCGGGCCTTCGAGTCCGGACCTTGGTCCAAGATGCCGCCCGCCGTCCGCCAGCGGCTGCTGTGGCGCCTCGCCGAGCTGATCGACGCCCACGCCGACGAACTGGCGCTGCTGGAGGTGCTCAACACCGGCAAGCCGCTGAAGATTGCGCGGATGTTCGACGTCGGCCTGTCCGCCGAGTGCCTGCGCTACTACGCCGGCTGGGCCACCAAGCTGGAGGGCGCCACCCGCGAGGTCTCGCTGCCTGGGAACTGGCACGCCTACACCCTGCGCGAGCCGGTGGGCGTGGCCGGCCTGATCGTGCCCTGGAACGTGCCGCTGCCGATGGCGGTGGGCAAGATCGCCCCCGCACTGGCGGCAGGTTGCACCGTGGTGCTCAAGCCCGCGGAGCTGACGCCACTGACCGCCGTGCGGCTGGGCGAGCTGATCGTCGAGGCGGGCTTTCCGACCGGCGTGGTGAACATCGTCACCGGACTGGGCAGCAGCGCCGGGCAGGCGCTGGTGGACCATCCTGGGGTGGACAAGATCTCCTTCACCGGCTCCACCGCGGTGGGCCAGCGCATCCTGGCCTCGGCCGCCGGCAACCTCAAGCGCCTGTCGCTGGAGCTGGGTGGCAAGAGCCCCGTCTTCATCTTTGCCGACGCCGACCTGGAGCGCGCCACCGACGCCGCGGCGCGCGGCATCTTCGCCAACAGCGGCCAGGTCTGCGCCGCAGGGTCACGACTGTTCGTGCACCGCGCGGTGGCCGAGCGCGTCTTCGACGGCATCGCCGAGCGCGCCCGCCGCCTGCGCGTGGCGCCCGGTCTGGAGCCCGATGCCGAGATGGGCCCCCTGATCTCCGCGCGCCAGCGCGAGCGCGTGCTGGGCTACATCGACAGCGGGCGCGCGCAAGGCGCCGAGGTCCTGGCCGGTGGCGGCGCCCTGCCCGGCCCCGGCTACTTCGTCCAGCCCACGGTGATGGTGAACACCCGCGCCGACATGACGCTGGTGCGCGAGGAGATCTTCGGCCCGGTGCTGTCCACCTTCGTATTCGACGAGGAGGAGTCGGTCGAGCAGCTCGCCGCCCGCGGCAACGACAGCGCCTACGGCCTGTCGGCCTCGATCTGGACCCGCGACCTCGGCCGCGCCCACCGGCTGGTGCGCCGGATCCGCAGCGGCGTGGTGCGCGTCAACGCGGCGGTGGCCCCCGACTTCGCGATGCCCTTCGGCGGCGTCAAGCTCTCCGGCTGGGGCCGCGAGAACGGCCGCGAAGGCGTGGAGAGCTTCACCGAGCTGAAGTCGGTGGCCATCGACCTGGGTTGACCACCAGCGACGTGGCCGCCGACGCTCAGACCTTGCCCTTCCAGGGCACCATCACCGTCTCGAGCCGGCGCATCAGCAGGTCGAAGCCGAAGGCGAACAGGCCGATCACGATGATGCCCATGATGACCACGTCGGAGGCCAGGAACTCCGCGGCGTTGAGCACCATGAAGCCCAGGCCGCGGGTGGAGGCCACCATCTCGCCGGCGACCAGGGTGGTCCAGCCCACGCCGATGCCGATGCGCATGCCGGTGAAGATCTCCGGCAGGGCCGACTTGAGGATCACATGGCGGATGACCTGCATGCGCGTGGCGCCCATCGAGTAGGCCGCGTGGATCTGCTCGATCGAGACCGAGCGCACGCCGGAGCGGGCTGCGATGGCCATCGGCGCGAAGATCGCCAGGAAGATCAGGTAGACCTTGGAGAACTCCCCGATGCCGAACCAGATGATCACCATCGGCAGGTAGGCCAGCGGCGGCAGCGGCCGGTAGAACTCGATGGGCGGGTCGAAGATGCCACGCGCAATGCGGCTCACCCCCATCAGCACGCCGATGGGAATGGCGGTGACGCAGGCCAGCGCAAAGGCGCCCATGACCCGCACCAGGCTGGTCAGCGTGTGCTCCAGCAGGGTGGCGCCGGCAAAGCCCTCGGTGGCCACGGCGATGAACTTGGTCAGCACCGCCTGCGGGCTGGGCAGGAACAGGGGCTTGACCAGGCCGGAATTGCTGACGGCCACCCACAGCAGCAGGAGCAGGGCCACCGTGACGGTGGCGATCGCCGCGGAGCCGCCCTGGCCCGGCGCGCCGAAGTGTTCGCCGGGCTTGACCGAGCGCTTGGCGAACAGCGAGCCCAGGCGCGCGCGCGACCAGACCAGCCGCTGCTGCCGGCCGTAGGACATCGAGGCCTCGACGGTGGTTTCGTCACGCCGCATGGCCGGCCTCCTTGAGCTGCTCGCCGGCGCGCTCATCGCCGTAGATGATGTTGAGCACCACTTCACGCATGCGGATGAAGTCCGGGCTGGACTTGATCGCCCGCGCATCGCGGGTCTCGAGGAAGCGCTTGTTGAAGTCGAGCTCGTAGCGGTGCGTGATGCGCCCCGGGCGCGGCGACATCACGATCAGGTGGCTGGCGAGGAACAGGGCCTCCTCGACGCTGTGGGTGATGAAGAAGAACATCTTCTGCGTCTTCTGCCAGACGTCCAGCAGCAGTTCCTGGATGGTCTCGCGCGTCAGCGCATCCAGCGCGGCCATCGGCTCGTCCATCAGCAGCATGGCGGGGTCGCAGGTCAGTGCGCGCGCGATGCCCACGCGCTGCTGCATACCCCCGGAGAGCTGGTAGATCATGTGGTTGTGGAAGTCCTTCAGGCCCACGAGCGCAAGGTTGCGCGCCGCCACCTCGCGGCGCTGCGCCTTGGGCACGCCCTGCAGCTTCAGGCCGAACTCGGTGTTCTCCATCACGCTGAGCCAGGGCAGCAGCGCATGCTTCTGGAACACGACGCCGCGGTCCGAAGCCGGGCCAACGATCTCGCGCCCGCCGAGCAGCAGCTGGCCCTTCGATGGCGTGATGAAGCCCGCCATCAGGCTGAGCAAGGTCGTCTTGCCACACCCCGAGGCCCCCAGTGCGACGACGAAATCGCCGCGCCCGATGGTCAGGTTGACGTTGTCCAGGGCGTGTACCTCTTCGCCCCGGGTGCGGCCCGGGTAGATCACGCTGACCCCCCGGACCTGCAGCTGCTGTGCATTCGACATGATGAAACCCTTGGATCGGTGGGCGCTGCGGGGCGCGCCGGCCCCGCTCGCGAAGCAGGCCCGGCCCCGGCAACACCGCCGGGGCCGCGGCGGCTCACTTCAGCTTCGCGGCCGCCTCGACGTAGCGGGCGGTGACGAAAGCGCCGTAGTCGGCGGCCACGGCGTCGATGCGCTTTTGCTCCTTCAGGAAGTCGGCCGTGGCCTTCAGCGCCTTGGCGGCGCCGCCAGCCTTGCCGCCACCCAGCCAGGCCGGCGAGGCCTGCTGTTCGGCCGAGGGGTAGGCGTAGAGTTTCACCGCATCGGCCGCGTCCTTGGCCTCGCCACCGATCTTGCCGGCGATCGCCTTGGCGTTGGCGCTGTCCGGCCCATAGGCGGTGGGGTTGGCGCGATACGCGGCGTCGGCATCGGCCATCACCTTGACCAGGCGGGCCATGAAGTCGGCGTTCGCCTCGCCCCACTTCTTGTTGACCGCCACGCCGTCGAAGGTGGCCTTGCCCTTCTTGCTCAGCTCGCCGGAGGTGATCATCACCTTGCCCGACTGCTTGATGCGCGCCAGCGCGGGATCCCAGACGTACGCGGCGTCGATGTCGCCACGCTCCCAGGCCGCGGCGATCTGGTTGGGCTGCATGTTGAGCAACTCCACCTCGCTGGGCTTGATGCCCCAGACTTCGAGCGCGAACATGGTGTGGAAGTGCGTGGTCGAGACGAAGGGCACGCCCAGCTTCTTGCCCTTCAGGTCGGCTGGTTTGGCGATGTTCGCACCGTTGCGCACGACCAGGGCCTCGGCCTCGTTGATGTCGTCGAGGATCCAGAACAGCTGCAGCTCAACACCCCGGCTGACGGCCGCGGCCAGTGGACTGGAGCCGATGACGCCGACCTGCACGTCGCCCGAGGCCATCGCAGTGGACACCTTGGCCCCCGATTCGAACTGGCGCCAGTTCACCTTGTAGCCGGTGGCCTTCTCGACCGCCCCGCTGGAGATCGCCACGATCAGCGGCCCGGCGATCTGCTGGTAGGCGATCGTCACTTCCTTCTGCTGAGCCTGCGCGCCCGCGGCGAACACACTCAGCGCCGCGAACGCCGCAGCCACAACCGTTCTTCTGCCCATTGCCATGTTCATGTCTCCTGCTTCAATGCCATGATGCGTCTCGCTCGATGGTCGACCTGCCGCCGGTCTTCGAGGTCCGGCGTCGGTTGGTTCTCCAGCGTAGGCCGCAGTTTCGACATCGCACCGGCCCACCCATAGAGCCAGTTGGATGGATTCTGTGATGCCACCACCACCGCCATGGATCTGCCCCGGGGAAATGTGGCCGAATACACCCGACGACTGGTGAAAACACCGAGAACCGCGAGCGCAGACGTGGAGACGTGGAGACAAGATGACAACGCGAATGAGTGCAGCCCTGTGGAAGCAGCTGCTGCAGCGCTCGGCCCGAGAGAACATGACCCTGCAGGGGCAGATCCGCGAGATGCTGGTGGCGGCCATCCTCGACGGTCAGCTGCCCCCGGGCGCGCCGCTGCCCTCCAGCCGGGAGATGGCCGAGCAGCTCGAGGTGGCCCGCAACACCGTGGTGCTGGCCTACCAGCAGCTCGCCGACGACGGCTACCTCGTCTCGCGCCAGCGCAGCGGCCACTTCGTCAACCCCGAGGTGCTGGCCCACGGCGTCACCGCTGCGCTCACCGGCCGGTCGCGGGCCCGCGATGATGCCCCG
>DAOLLE010000067.1:0-10238 GCA_035331205.1 Burkholderiaceae bacterium | reverse complement strand
GGCGAGCACGGCATCGAGGCCGTCGCGCCAGAGCGCGAGCGGCGCGGCCCGCGTGACGCCGTGGCGCGTGACCTCGGCAGCGGCGATCAGGTCGCGCAGCTCGGTGAGCAGGCGCCTGAGCTTGCTGGACGCCAGCGCCTTGCTCGGCGGGGCGAACAGGCGCAGGTAGTCGAGCACGCGACCGGCGAGCTGATCCGGCAGCGTCAGCGCCTGAGCGAGCGCGGCGCGTTCTTCGGCCGAAGCCACGAACAGCGCCACGTCGCCCTTGGTGCCGCAGCAGGGACAGACGCCGCGGATCACAGCTCACCCCATTCGTCGACGTGGTGCGTCGCTTCCCACCACAGCCAGGCGGCACCGACGAGGCAGCCGACCACGAACACGGCGCAGAGCACGCCGAGCCACCAGAGCAGCGCGTCAGTGACCACGGCGCACCTCTCGTTCCGCGGCCTCGACGAACAGCGGCGCAGTGACGCCGCGGGCGTCGTGCTGGCGGATCAACTCGCGGTCGAGGGCGCGGATTCCGGCCTCCCACAGTTCGGTGGCGGCCTGCACGGCCTGGCGGTGGTCGAGCCGATACGGCCCCCACTGGATCAGGCCGTCCGGGCAGTCGATCGGCAGCACGTCGATGAGGGCGCCGGTGGTGGTGTCGAGGCATTCAGCCATGGGCCACCTCCTCGACGGCCGCGGCCGGCAGGCGCTCGACGAGGTCGCGGCCCGGATGCCAGGCGCTCCAGAGGCACAGCGAGACCACGTGCGTCTGGCGCTGCTTCGGCTTGAGCGGATCGAGTGCCACTTCGGCGCGGCAGCCGTCTGCGTCCATGCGCCACGCGCGCACGGTGCCGGTGCGCCCGGCCAGATGGCGTTCCCATGCCTGCAGGTCGGAGCCGGAGCGCCAGGCTTTGGCGATGCGCACGCGCTCGCCGACCAGCAGCGGGGTGTGGTGGTGCGGGTCGTAGGGGTCAGCCATGGGCCACCTCCTCGACGGCCGCGGCCGGCAGGCGCTCGATGCGGTCGCACGACCGCGGCTTGGTGTCCCAGCGCACGCGCAGATCCAGTTCCAGCGAACTCCGCCGTCCGGGGCGCTGGGGGCGCCGCTCGTCCAAACTCACACGGATGGTGACGATGACGCCGTCGGCATAGCGGCTTTCGTGGACGGCTTGCACGGTTGCGCAGCACCCGTCGAACCGACCCAGCGGCATCAGATTGCCGCCGGCGCTCGGCGCGTCGACGATGCGCACGCGCTCGCCCGGCTGCAGCGGCGCATCCTTCAGCGGGTCGTACTCAGCCATGGGCCACCTCCGCCACCTGCCGCCGCTGCGCGCGCAGCACTCGTTTGCAGGGCTTGCAGGGCGCGGTGAAGCGCCCGTCACCGGTGCGGTAGAACCAGGCGGTCGATTCCGGGTGCCACTGCCCGCAGTGGCTGCAGCGGCGTTCGGTCTGGCCGTCGACGGTGCGCGTGTGCGCGCTCGGCAGCGTCGAGCGGGTGCGGTGCGCCGTAGCCGGCTGCGGCCGGCGGGCGAGACTGGCACGCTTGATCTCCGCGGCGCAGGCCAGGCAGTAGTAGCTGAGGCCGTCGGCCTCGCCGGTGCTGCGGTCGAGGCCGAAGAACTCGCGGTCGGCCGGCCACACCTCGTGGCAGCGGCAGCAGACCTTGCAGCGGCCAAGCTCGGGGTCGAAGGTAAAGCGCTCGCGCTTAGCCATGACGCACCTCCTCCCACTCGACCGCGCAGCCGAACAGCCGGCCGCTGCTGCGCTGCCAGTCGCCGCGCGCGTCGCGTCCGCGGGCGTAGGTGGCCCAGCCGTTCGGCAGCACCTTCGCCGGGTCGCGCGCCAGGGCGCCGCCGCATTCGATATGCAGAATCGGCATGTCCGTGCTGCCGATCTCGATCCGCTCGACCGTGACGTGATGCGCGGCCAGCGTGCGCATGGCGCGGGTGACGCAGGCGAGCTGCGCGAGCAGGGTGTCGTGCCGGGAAAGCATCGTGCGCATGATCACTCCTCCCCCCGGCCGGCGGCCGGGCGGTTCGGGCAGTGCTGGCAGGCGCGCCAGTGGGCGAGCTGGGCGCGGGTCTGGCGGGGCGGGTCGGTGCGTTCGGCCATCGACCGGCATTCGGTCAACGGGATTTCGCGGCCGAGGTGCGGGCAGTCGGCGCTGCTGAACGCTTCGAGCACCGCGGCTTCGATGCCGGCGGTGTCGCCGTAGCTGCCGGACAGCACGCGCGAGATGGCGGGCCGGGAGAACGACTTGCCGTTGCGCTGTTTGAGGCGGGCGGCCACGTCGGTGATGTTGGCGCGCGCGACTTCGGCGCGCAGGAGGTCGAGCCAGTCACTCATGGCCGGTCTCCTGCTGAACGTCCTGCGCCAGCGTCGTGCGCGAGTTCGGGTCCCACACGCTGCCGTCACGGCGCAGTACAGGGGTTTGCGGGCCAATGTCGTTCAGGAGCAGCCAGCGACCGCGGGCTGCGCCGGGGTTGGACGGGTTGGGCTCGCGCCAGTCGAGCAGGCGCACGACGGCGGCCTTGTCGAGGCCGCGCAGGTATTTCTGCGCGTTGACACGAGCGTCGCGCTCGTCGCCGCGCGCAGCGATACGCAACAGCGCGTCGATCGTGCCTTTGCGCTTGGCCCGCAGGGCCGACCACAGGCGCGCGCGCAGCGTGCCGGTCGCTTGCCGCATGGCACTGAATGGCTTGCGCGGCCCGCTCTTGATGGCCACGCCGTCGCGGTGCGCGTCGCGGCCGGCAGCGGTCAGCCGGTACTGGCCGGGTGCGATGCGCTCGACCAGGCCGCGGCGAATCAGCACGGTGAGACTGTTGCCGGTGCCGCGGTCGGGGCGGTCGATGTCGGCGGCGAGCTGATGAAGGTCGGCTTCGCCGCCGCGGCGTACCAGCGCATCCAGCAGGGAAACGGCGGGCGCGCTCATGCCTGCACCCCGGAACCGGACGGCCGGCGCGTGCGCGTGCGCCAGTCGTGGCACAGCTTCAGGTCGCCGATGTGCGCGAGCGTGACCAGCGGCCGGCCGTTGTCGGCCTGTTCGGCGGGGCGGTTACGGCCGCAGTAGCGTTCGATCGCGGCGAGCGCGTCGAGGATGATGCGGTTGCGGCCGTCGCTGGCGCGCAGGATCTCCGCCACTACGTCGGTGGCGAGCGCGTAATCGGTCAGCGCCTCGGCGAGGGTCTGCACGTCCTCGGCACTGGCCGGGGCGAACTCGACCACCTGCGTGATGCGCGAGCTGATCTGTTCGTGGCGCTGGATCAGCGCCTTGACGCGCTCCATGCCGACCAGCACGACGGTGATTTCCGTCAGGTCCGAGAAGTCTCTAAACGCCTCCAGAATCCGGACGTTGCTCAGGCAGTGCTCGACCTCGTCGATGACGATGGCCTTGGGCGCGCCGCCCGCGGTCAGGGCGCCGTAGGCCTGCGCCCACAGCTTGCTGCCCTGTCGGCTGGTCGGCTGCACGCGCAGTTCGAGCAGCAGATCGGCGAGCGCTTCGGCCGGGGTCCAGGTGGCCTTGGCGCGCAGGTAGATCGCGCCCTGCTGCACGGCCCACCACTGCACGGTGTCGGACTTGCCGAGGCCGGGCAGGCCGGTCACGAGCAGCCACGAGGCCTCACCGGCGCCGCGATGCTGTAACGCGGACAGGCCACCGAGGAACTTTACGACGTTCGTCGTATGTGCGAATGCGGTACGCATGTCGTATCCTTCTGTACGTTCAGTTGTTCTTTCGGAACCCGCCGCTGACTGGCATCAGCCGGCGGGTTTTTCTTTGCCCGCGTGGCGGGCGGTCCAGGCTTCCACCTGCAGCCGTAGCGCGCTGTCGTCTCGCAGCGCTGCGTCGAGCCACTGGCGGTCTTCGGGCGTGGTGTGGTCCGGGTGCTGCTCGCACCACAGCCACATCTCGAAGTCGTCGCGGAACTTCGGCCGCATCAAGGGCGCGGCCGGTTCCTGAATCGGGGTGATCGGGGTTTCCTTGCTGGTCAGTGCGGCGAGCGCGGCAGCGCCGGCTTCGGCCTGGCGCGCGGCCTCGGTTTCGCGCAGCGCAGCGGCGGCGCGCAGGCGGTTCAGCTCCGCCTGTGCGAGGCGCGCTTCCTCGTCGCTGATCGTCTGGCCGGGCAGGGCCGGCGCGTCGCCGCGTTCGAGGTGGATTTCTTCGAGGTGCTGCAGCAGGCGCTTTTCGCGGGTAGCGGCACGGCGTTCACGGGCAATCTGCACGCGACTGGCCGGGAAGTAGCTGGTCTTGTTGGCCTCGAACTCCGCCACGCAGATCAGGGCGCCGTTGCGGTCGCGCACCCAGACGCGCGCGCCGTCGTGCACGTCGTAATGCACGCGCACGTACTCGCCGCCGAAGGGCTCCAGCGCCTTGTGGAAGTAGCGATTGCCCCACAGCGAGACTTCGCCGCGCTTGGTCTTGCGCACTTCGCATGGGCGGTACAGGTCGGCGACCAGTTCGGGCGATACGCTGACGTCCTCGGGGTTGAACCCTTCGGCGATGGCGGCGGCCCATTCCTCGTTCGGACTGCGGTGGCGCAGCTTGCCGGTGGCGTCGCGAAACTTTGGCAGCCCGCTGTGCGGCCGGTCGTTGTAGGCCGCGATGGCGGCTTCGAGGTCGCGCGCGAATGCCTGCCAGCTCGGCAGGATGCGCGGCGCAGTGCCGGCGGCCACGTCCTCGCGGGTCAGCTTGTAGGCCAGCTTCTTGGCCTCGCGGTCCATGCTCTTGCCGGAATAGGTCGGGTAGGTGCGGGCCAGCGGCACCAGCACGATGCGGTGGAATGCCTCGATCATCCCGCGCGCCTGCGAGTTGTACGGGGTGGCGTGGGTCAGTTCCGTACCGCAGCGGGCGAACACACCGGTTGCCGGATCGGCATGGGTCTGATTCTTGAAGCCGCTGCCGTTGTCGACGTAGAACAGGGCGGGAATGCCGCCGACTTCGACGGCACGGCAGAAGGCATCGAGCACCGTCAGCGCCGATTCGGCCAGGCCGATGCTCCAGCCGACGCAGCGATGCGTGGCCACATCCAGCACCGGGGTCACTTCCGGCTTGAACGGCCGGCCATGCTCGGGGTGCGCGATTTCGGCTTTGAAGGTGTGGCCGTCGCTGGTGTAGATGTCGCACGGCCAGTGTTCGGATGCGTCCCGGCGCTTGAACGCGCGCACGCTTTTCAGATCGTTCGGCCCCATGCGGCCCTTGTTGCGCGCGACGACACCCATGCGCGCCAGCAGCCGGCGCGCCTGGTCGTAGCTCGGCGGCGTGACGCCGTCGGGCAGGCGCAGGCGGGCGAGCACTTCGGTCAGCGCCGGTTTCTGCGGCTGCTGGAACTCGGCCAGCAGGTACGGCGCCCACGGTTCGATGCGCGTGCGCTCCGGCGCCTTCGGCGCCAGCGCCAGTTCGCCGCCCTCGCTGAAGCCTTTCAGCCAGCTGTAGAGCGTGGCGCGGCTGATGCTCTGCCGGCCGCGGCCCTTGCCGAGCGCCAGGCGCAGGGCGCCGGCGAGCGTTTCGGGCAGCGCCTGGCCGGCGATCATGCCGAGCAGCGTCTGCACGGCGCGATCGGTGCCGATGACGGCGGCGAGGCGCTGCAGCTCGCGCACCAGCGCCACGCGCGCAGCCATCGTGCCGCGCTGCCAGTCGGCCAGCGCCGTGGCGCTGCGCTCGGGCGCGGCCGGGACCAGTGCGCCAGCGGCTGGGGTGGTCGTTACCGGCAGGGAGGCGGCCGGGGCGGGTAACGCCGGTGCCGCCGGAGCTTCGCGCAGGAGCAGGGCGGTCTGGACGGCTTTGGGCAGGGAGCGGAGGTCGTATTCAACACCGCCACCGCGTGCTTCACGGGGCCGTGATGTCGCTCGCAGCTCCTTCAGCCGTGCAATCACTGTCACCTTTGATTTTGCAGCACTGCCATCCTTCGCGATGCCGGGGACACCGACCAACTCTCCAGCGGAGTACCAATCCTTCATTGCGTTGCCTCCTCGACCTGCGCGCTCTTGCGGCGCGGACCGCGCGTGTGCGGTTTTGTGATCGGAGAGTTGCGCCTGATCCTGACAGGCTCGCCTGATGCGTCGTATCGCTCTGGCCAAATATGGCGCGGGGGAATGCCCAGGACCTGCCCGATGGCAGCCTGTACCGACGGATACGACTGCACCTTGGCGCGCGCCACAGCAGACCGATCAATTCCTAACAGGCGGGCTATGGCGGCCAGGGAAGATCCCTGCTCGGCCAAAGCCACTTTGATCAGCCCCCACCGGACGGTGGGGTTTTTATGGTCAAATGTGATCAACATGCGACACATATTAAGCGCGGAACATATACAGCTCAAGCCATATATGGACCTAAGCGAACTTTTTTATGTGTACGGATGTTGAACGATTTATCGCGCGAACACGGCGAGCCAGCAGAAAAAATGACTGGAAAATCAGTAGTTAAAGAAACTGTTCAGCCTGTCAGGCTAAGCGACACTTACTGTACGGTTCCTCCTGAGAACTGTTCAGTGTTCGTAGAGCGACTCAGGTCGCTGGTCGGCGGGGGCAGCGTGCGCGGTTTTGCGAACATCGTGGGCACCTCTCCCAACGCGATGCGTACCTACCTGGCCGGCACAAGCGAACCAACCTTGGGGATGCTTCGGAAGATTGCGGCGGCGACCGGGGTGTCTGTGGCGTGGCTGATCGGCGAGTCCGATGACCGCGGGCAATCGTTGCCGCCGGTTGTAGCGGAAGGGCTTCCGAAGCGGCTTCGCCATGCCTGGACAGGAGAGCTGCCCGAGTTGCTACAGCGCAGCGGTGTCTCGAAGCCTGACTTCCTGGACTACATCACGGGAAACCGGATACCAGACGAAGACGCGCTGCGCCGTCTTGCTAAGGCTACACAGGTGTCTCCGGCATGGCTTGCGGCCGGTCTGGGCCGCAAGCAGATCATCGAAGCCCCGGAAGACCTCGGCATGGTTGTTGGAAATATCAAGGACTTGATAAAAGATACGGGCGGCGTTTGGTCCTTCTCACAAGCGGTAGGTGTATCCACCAACCATGTGCAGGAGCTCGTCAGCGACGCTGCGTGCCCGTCGTACTCACTCTTGGCGGAAATCGCGCGAACCTGCAGACGCTCGTTGTACTGGCTGCTGACCGGAGAAGACGGGCCGGGCGGCAGCGCCTACCAGCTACAGTTGCAGACTCAACAGCTTGAGACGCGAGAGCCGGAAGCAGAACGGTTCGAAGACCGGTTTGCCCTGGTGCCGCTGTACGACGTGCGCGTGTCAGCCGGACACGGCGCGTTCAACGGCACCGAGAACGTGCTGACGCAACTGGCATTCACGCGCTACTGGCTGAACAAGCTCGGGCTGCACGCCGCGCACCTCGCGGCCGTGCGCGTCGATGGGGATTCGATGGAGCCGACGATCCGCAGCGGCGATGTCCTGCTAATCGACCGCGAGCAGACGCATCCGCGTGACGGCGCCATCTACGTGATGCGCCGCGAGGACTGGCTGGTCGCCAAGCGCCTGCAACTGCTGGCGGGCGGACTCGTCCGGGTGATCAGCGACAACCAGGCCTATCCGCCCGAGGAAGTCGCTCCGGAAGCGCTCGAAATCCTCGGCCGCGCAGTCTGGAAGGGCGGGCCGCTCTGACGCGCAATCCGATCCGTCCAGAATCACGAGCAAACCCGCGCAAAATCCCCTCGAAAGACCGCAATCCGGCGCAGGACTGGCAGAACCAGCCAGTCACCGCAAGCGCCGGATATTTCGCCATTTTTCACCAAAATCCCGCCCCGCCGGGTGTCTGAAATCAGTTACCTCCCCACACCCGCCTTCGCCTTCGAGCGCCACCAGCACCGGCCCGGTGCCGACATGCTGGTGGCCTGCGCCGATTCAGGCCGCGCTCGCTGCTTCTGCACGCTCGCGTTCGATGCCGTCGAGCAGATAGCGCACGGCTTCCGGGTCCGCGCTCCAGTGGGTGAAGTTCTCGGCAAGGTGTGTGCTGCCCGCCTCGGCCAATAGCGCGGCGATGACGGGCGCCGGTAGCGGTATCTCGACCGCGCCCGGCTGCGGTGGCTGCGACGTGAGCCGCGCCCCGAGAATGCGCAGTGCCGCCGCGTCGAGTGTCTCGCCGATCTCGTTTTCCAGTATCTGCCCGGACAGGTAGGCGTCGGCGCACAGCGCGGTTACGCCGAACAGTCGCAGCAGCACGCGCCGGGCCGTGTCCTTGTCGGTGCCGGCGGTGTCGCGTACCTCGCCGGCCAGCAACTGCGCCCCGTGCGTGAACAGGGACCAGACGAAGTGATTCACGGTCATGTTGTGCAGGTCGCGCAGCGGGTTGCCTTCGTCGGCGGGATCGCCGGAGCGCGCGCGTCGGTCGGTGCGCGACCGCAGCCAGGCAGCGACGGCGCCGGGCCGATAGCTGCCGTCTGGCTCGCGCATCGGGCCGGCGCCTTCGGCTTCGAGGTATCGCAGGCCGCGGTCGGTCAGGCCGGCCAGCTCGGCGACTTGGACTTGCGTCAGGTTCTTCGTGCTCATGGGTGTGTCCTCACAGGAAGGAAGTGCATAGCGCCCCTGTAGCTAGTGAAATCCCGCGGCTCCGCGCACCCGTGCGGGACGCAGGTGCGCAGGGACCCCGACAATCAGCCAGTCCGGCCACCCGAAAGCCCAGCAGCAGCGCGGATTTCGGGCGGTTGTTGTTGGTGGCTGCATAGGAGTCCGGAAAACTGTCGAGCGGCGCGGCTCCGCGCACCCGTGCCCCGTACCGCTCGGCAGGGACCCCGCGCCTTCGGGGTTAGAACTCCGGCAGCGCGTCATCGAACGGTGCGCCGCCAGCACCGGCCGGCCGCTGTGAGCGGTCCCGGTGTGGCTTCGGCGTGGCTTTCGTCGTCGGCAGGCTGCCGGTCATCAGCTCGCTGACAACGATGCTCAGGCCGGCGCGCAGCGTGCCGTCGCGGTCGGTGTAGGGGCGGGCCTGCAGGCGCCCGGATACCGCCAGTGCCGCGCCCTTCTTCAGGCTGGCCAGCCGGTCAGCGATGCCGCTGTCGAATGCCGACAGGTTCAGCAGTTCCTCGCCGGCCTTGAGCAGCGCGGTCACGTAGCCGGTGCCTTTGGCGCTGGTCTTGCGCTCGGGGTCGCGCAGCAGCTCGCCGGCGACGAAGGCATGCAGGGTCATTCTTCGGTTCCTCGGGTGAGTGCATGCAGCCGCTCGCCATCGGCGCAGCGGTCGCCGTAGCCGCGGCTCGCGCGGATGCAGGTCGGACAGGTCCAGTGATGCCGGTCGTAGGCGCGGATGGCTTCGTGCTCCGCCGGCGTGCGCCATGCGCCGAAGGCATCCTGCACGCGCCCGTCCACGGGGCGGTGCGGTGTCCGGTTCTGAGCCTGGTTGCCGGTCACGGCATCGGGATCGGTCGGCGGTTCGGTGCCGGCACGCCACTGTCCGCCGGCCAGCGTCAGCGCCTCGAATCCCTCGGGCAGCGGCACCGGCCGGGGTTCGCACCACGAACAGCGCCAACCGGCGCCGGGCGCCCGCCACCAGCCCGGCGAGCCGCAGCGGTCGCAGTGTGCAGTCGGGGCCAGATCGGCACCGGCGAGCAACGCAACCGGGTCTGCGGGCCGTGCAACTTGTGCAACTTCTGCAGCCTCGGTTGCGCGCTCGGAGTTGCGCGGGTTTTCGGCCTCGGTTGCGTGCAGGTTGCGTGCGCGGTTGCGCTGCAAGACCCGTGCTGCCGCGGCTTTCAGGCTGGTGGGTTGCGTGCCGGTTGCACGGCCGGTTGCAGGGGCGGGGGGCAAAGTTGCGCAGTTGCGTTGCTTGGGCGCGCAACCGTGCAACTCGCCGGTGAACGGCTGGCGATCAATCGTCATTGCCGGTCCTCCGCTCGGGCTTGGCGCCCTGCCTGCGCTGCGGCTTCGGGGGTTCCGGCGCCGTCACCTTGCCCAGCGCGCGCGCCTTGCGGGCAGCGCGCGACACGGTTGACTTGTGCAGGTCGAGTTCGACGGCGATCTCGTTTTGCGTCAGACCGTCGTTGAGCAGTGCCGCGACGCGATCCAGCGTGCAGTCCTCGACGCTGCGCGTCGTCCAGACGCGGGCGCCGTGCTCATCCGTGCTCAGGCTGGCCTCGAACGGCTGCACGTCCTCGCCATACAGCCCGCGTGCCTTCTCGAAATGCACCTCGAACACCGCGCCCGCTTCGGGCTGGTAGTCGGTCGGGCGGCGCAGGGCGATCACGGTGTCGAGCACGTCCTCGCGCCGGCTGGTGCCGCGCTGCTGCCCGCCCTTGCCGGCGTGAT
>DAOLLE010000066.1:0-10280 GCA_035331205.1 Burkholderiaceae bacterium | reverse complement strand
CAGCTACCGCAACATGCTGGTGGGCCTGTCGCTGCTGCTCAGCCTGGCGGTGGGCGCCGCGGCGGTGATCTTCCTGGGCAGCCTGCGCCGGCTGGAGCGCAGCAACGAGGCGCTGGCCCTCAGCGAGGCCCAGGCCCAGGCGGCCAGCAAGGCCAAGAGCGAATTCCTGGCAGCCATCTCGCACGAACTGCGCACGCCGCTGACCAGCATCCGCGGCTTCGCGGAGCTGATGGAAAAGCGCATCGAGCAGCCCAAGTTCCGCGACATGGCCGGGCTGATCCGCAAGGGCGCCGAGCACCTCAACGCGCTGCTGACCGAGATCCTCGACCTGGCGAAGGTGGAGGCCGGCGCGATGCCGATGAACCCCGAACCGCAGGCCCTGCGTGAGCTGCTCGACCAGTCGGTGGGCTTCTTCCAGGTGTCGGCCGCGGAGAAGGGCCTGACGCTGGCTGCGCAGTTCGCGCCCGACGCGCCGGCCAGCTGGCTCTGCGACGGGCTGCGGCTCAAGCAGATCATCAACAACCTGCTGTCGAACGCCGTCAAGTTCACCGAGGCCGGCGGCGTGCGCGTGGAAGTCGAGGCCGACCACGAACGGCTGCGGCTGCACGTCATCGACACCGGCCCGGGCATCGCGCCCGAGCTGCAGGAAACGGTGTTCGAACGCTTCCGCCAGGGCAACGACCGCGTCAGCTACCAGCACGGCGGCACCGGCCTGGGCCTGGCGCTGGCCCGGGCACTGGCCGAGCGCATGGGCGGCACGCTGACGCTGCAGTCCGCCGTCGGCGAAGGCTCGCGCTTCACGCTGACGCTGCCGGCCGTCCCGCCAGCCTGAACACCGACGCGCACTTCTTCGCTCCAACGCGCCAATGTCAAGCAGCGGCCGCGGAGCCGGCTTTGCCGGGCCGCTGGCCGCGCCCCCTCGAGGGGGCGCGGCGTCAGCCGCAACGGGGGGGATTCACATCAGAGTGCGCCGCGGCAGCCCGGCGCCCCGCAGCGGCAGGCGAGCTTGCCCTCGTGGTGTGTCTCGCCGTAGTCGCAGGTGATTTCCTCGCCCAGCGAAATGTCGCGCATCGCGTAGATCTCGACACGGCCCTGGCGGATGCGCAGCACCGCGTTGGGCCGGCAGGAGTGGTTCGTGAAGCGCAGCGGGTCCGATGACCGCGAGGCGTCGATCGCGCGGCGCTCGTTGACCTCCACGATCATGATCCGCTCGAGCTTCTTGGCGCGCTCCCAGGCCTCGTAGACGCTGATCGTCTCGCCGCGGATCTCGCCGATCTTGCGCTTGGCGGGAATCGCCTCGGCCGCGAAGGCGCCCGTGCCGTCGATGCGGCTCGGGGCGTTGTGGACGGCGAACTTCTGCGGATTGGCGGGGGTACCCATGGCTGCGCATCAGATCCTCGCGCCGCCACCCTGTCAAGGCACAAGACTGTGGACAGTTCTGGCACAAGGACCCGGTTATGCACAGGCGTTGGCCGCTGCCGGACGGTTGTTGGCAAACCATGCCCACGCTGCGCCCGGTCCGGCCCACAGCGTTGGCGGCAAGCCAAGTGCCTGTCAGGACAGGGAAAAGCACCGTTGTCCACAGGGCGGGCCGTCCTTTACCACTACGACCAATTGATTAAATCAAGTTGGAGAAGAAGAAAACCCGGCGCACCTTCGGCCCTGCGTTGTTGCGTCCTGCGCCGCCCGAAGCGGGTCGGGTTTATGCTCGCCGCCACGTTTTGCGTATGCCCGCGTCCATGAAGCCAGATCCCGACCTCACCACCCGCCTGTTGCACTCCGACCGCCGTTTCGGCGTCGAGCACGGCGGCCTGCACAAACCCATCCACACCTCGGTCCAGTACGGCTTCGAGACTGTGGAGGACCTGATCGGCGTATTCCAGGGCACGCTCAAGGGCGCCTACAACTACGCCCGCCAGGGCACGCCGACCACCGCGGCGCTGGAATCGATGCTCACGCGCATGGAAGACGGCGTGGGCAGCATCTGCTTTTCGACCGGCATGGCGGCGATCGCCGCGGTCTTCCTGACGCTGCTGCGCGCGGGTGACCACCTGATCGCCAGCAAGCACGTCTTCGGCAACACCAACAGCGTGTTCGGCACGCTGGGGGACTTCGGCGTCGAGGTCAGCAAGGTCGATGCGACCTCGGTGGCGGGCATCGCCGCGGCGCTGCAGCCGAATACGCGCATGGTCTTCGTCGAGACCATCGCCAATCCGGGCACGCAGGTGCCCGACCTGGCAGCGATCGGCGCGTTCTGCCGCGAACATGGCCTGCTGTACGTGGTGGACAACACCATCACTTCGCCGGCGCTGTTCAAGCCCGCCCGCGTCGACGCGGGCCTGGTGGTCAACTCATTGACCAAGACCATTGCTGGCCACGGTGCGGCACTGGGCGGGGCCGTCACCGACACCGGCCGCTTCGACTGGAACAGCTACCCGAACATCTTCGGCGCCTACCGCAAGGGCGACCCCAGCGGCTGGGGCCTGGCGCAGATCCGCAAGAAGGGCCTGCGCGACCTGGGTGCAGCCCTGGCGCCCGAGCAGGCGCACCGCATTGCGCTGGGCGCCGAAACGCTGGTGCTGCGCAGCACCCAGTCCAGCCGCTCGGCACTGGCGCTGGCCCGCTTCCTGGAAGCCCACCCGGCCGTGGCGCGGGTGCACTACCCCGGGCTGGTCTCGCACCCGCAGCATGGCGTGGTCGATGCGCTGTTCAGCGCCGCCTCCTGGCTGCTGTCCTTCGAGCTGAAGGACCCGTCGACATTGAGCGCGACGATGAACCGCCTGCGCCTGGCGGTGCTGGCCACCGGCCTGGGCGACACCCGCACCCTCGTCATCCCGGTGGCGCCGACGATCTTCTGGGAGGCCGGCGCCGCCGTGCGCGCCGAAATGGGCATCGCCGACGGGCTGATCCGCGTCTCGCTGGGCCTGGAGGAGGAGGCCGACATCCTGGCCGACTTCGACCAGGCGCTGGCGGGGGGTTGAGGCCACCGTCTTGGACCGATGCCGGCATCGCCAAGGCAGCGCCAGCGCCACCGAGCCGGCCGCCTGCCATACCGTGGCAAACTGCCGTGACGGAGCTCGCTATGCGAGGCAATCAGCGGCGATGAGGATCAGCAAGGGCCTGTCCCTGGTCGTGATGGCCTGCCATCTCGGGGTTGCGGCGTGGGCCGCGCCTCCGGCAGCTCCCGCGTCGAGCGCCCCGGCGGCGGCCCCGTCGATCACCGTCGTGCTCGACGACAGCTTCCCGCCCTACGTGATGCGCGACGCGGCGGGCGAGCTGCAGGGCTATCTGCCGGAGCGCTGGCGGATCTGGCAGGCGCGCACCGGTGTGGCGGTGGAGCTGCGGGGCATGGACTGGGCCCAGGCCCAGCGGGTGATGCGCGAGGGCGGTGCGCAGGTCATCGACACCATCGCGCGCACCCCGGCGCGCGAGGCGTTGTACGACTTCTCGGCGCCGCACTCCGAGCTGAAGGTGATGCTGTTCTTCCGCGCGTACCTGTCGGGCATCACCGATGCGGCGTCGGCACGGGACTTCACGGTCGGCGTGAAGGAGGGCGATCGCTGCGTCGACCACCTGGCCGCCGCCGGCGTGCAGCGGCTGCAGAAGTACCCCAGCTACGCGGCTCTGGCGCGCGGGGCACTGCGGCAGGAGGTGGTGGTGTTCTGCATGAACGAGCAGCCCGCCGACTACCTGTTGACCGAGCTCGGCCTGCACGACGCCTTCATGCACACCGCGCCGCTGTACACCAGCGAGCTGCGCTGGGCCGTACGCAAGGGCGATGCCCGCACGCTCGCGCAGGTGAGCGACGGCTTCGCGCGCATCGACGCGCAGACGCAGGAGGCCTTGCAGCGCAAGTGGTTCGGCGAGCCGCTCGGCGGCCCGTTGCCCGCCTACCTGGCCTACGCGGGCTATGCACTGCTCGCCGCCGCCGGCGCCCTGCTGCTGCTGTTGGCCTGGCTGCACAGCCTGCGTCGCGCCGTCCAGGTGAAGACCGCCGAGCTGGCCGAGGAGCGGGCGCGGTTCAAGACGCTGTTCCAGACCCTGCCGGACCCCATCTGGTTCAAGGACGCGGACGGGCGGATGCTGGCCTGCAACCACGCCTACGAGCGCATGGTGGGCGCCACGGAGGAGACCATCCTCGGCAAGACCGACGTGCAGTTGATCGGTCCGTCGCAGGCGGTGAACTTCCGGGCCACCGATGTGCAGGCCCTGGCCACCGACCAGCCGGTCCGATTCGAGGAATCGCTCGACCTGGACGGCAGCGGCACGCCCAGGCACTTTCAGACCACCAAGACCCGCGTGGCGGATGCCGCTGGGCGGGCGCTGGGCGTACTCGGGATCGCGCACGACGTCACGCAGTCGCGCCGGCTGGAGAGCAGACTGTCCGAACGCGTCAAGGAGCTGCGCTGCCTCTATGCGGTGGTGCGTGCCAGCGAGGACCTGGAACGTCCGCTGACCGATCTGCTGGGCGAGGTGGTCGCGCTGCTGCCGGCGGCCTGGCTGCACGCGGAGGTGGCGGTGGCCCGCATCGTCTGGGACGGACGGACCTGGGAGTCCGGCCGCTTCGACGACGCCGTGCAGGCGATGGAAGCCGACTTCGAGGTCGACGAGCACCGCTGCGGCTCGGTGGGCGTGGGCTACCGGCAGGCCCAGCCGGTGCAGGACGAGGGGCCCTTCCTGAAGGAGGAGCGCAGCCTGATCGACTCGGTGGCCGAGCACCTGGCCGGCCTGCTGCGCCGCCGGGAGGCGGAGGCCCGCCTGCACGAGAGCGAGGAGCGCTTTCGTACCCTGTTCGAGGACACCCGCCAGGCGATCACCCTGATCGCCGACGGCCGCTTCATCGCCGCCAACCGCGCGTCGCTGGACATGCTGCGCATGCAGCGGCTGGACGAGCTGATCGGCCGCACGCCCGCCGACATCTCCCCGCCCGAGCAGCCCGATGGCCTGCGCTCCGATGTGGCCGCCGCGCAGCGGGTGCGCAGCGCCTTCGCCCAGGGCGTGATCGAGTTCGAGTGGCTGCACCGCCGTGCCGACGGCGAGGTCTTTCCGGCCCGCGTGCTGGTGACCGCGATCCGCCAGGGCGGGCAGGACCTGCTGCACATGATCTGGACCGACATCGGCGAGGCCAAGCGCGTCGAGCGCGAACTGGCCGAGCACCGCCAGATGCTGGAGCGCCGGGTGGCCGAGCGCACCGCCGAGCTGGCGCAGATGGCGCAGTCGCTGCGCGCAGCCGACGAGGAGAAGCAGGCCATCTTCGATGCCGCCACGGTGGGCATCCTGCTGGCGCGCGGTCGCCGCATCGTGCACTGCAACCGCACCCTCGAGCAGATGTACGGCTACGCGCCGGGCGAGATGAATGGCTGCTCGACGCGCATCCTCTACGGCAGCGACGAGGCCTTTGCCGAGGTCGGCGAGCACATGCAGCAGGTCCTGCCCCGCGCGGGCAGCGTGCGCGAGGAGCGCGAGGTCCCGCGCCGTGACGGCAGCCGTTTCTGGGTGCGGCTGATGATCCGCGTCATCGACCCCGCCGATCCCGACAAGGGCGTCACCGGCACCCTCGAGGACATCGGCCTGGAGCGCGCCGCACTGGCCGAGATGGCCCACGCGCGTGCGCTGGCCGAGGAGGCGGCGCAGGCCAAGTCGGCCTTCCTGGCCAACATGAGCCACGAGATCCGCACGCCGATGAACGCGATCATCGGTATGACGCACCTGGCGCTCAAGACGAACCCCTCGCCACGCCAGCGCGACTACCTGCTCAAGATCCGCCAGTCCAGCCAGCACCTGCTGGGCGTGATCAACGAGATCCTGGACTTCTCCAAGATCGAGGCGGGCAAGCTGGCGGTCGAGCGGGTCGATTTCGAGCTGGACCAGGTGCTCGACAGCGTCACCAGCCTGATGGCCGAGAAGGCGGCGGTCAAGGGGCTGGAGCTGATCGTGCGGGTCGCCGACGACGTTCCGGCCCACCTGGTCGGCGACCCGCTGCGCATCGGCCAGGTGCTGATCAACTACACCAGCAACGCGGTCAAGTTCACCGACGCGGGCGAGGTGGCGATCCACGTCGGCGTGCAGGAGCGCCGCGACGACCAGCTGCTGCTGCGCCTGTCGGTGCGCGACACCGGCATCGGCCTGGACGAGGCCCAGCGCAGCAAGCTGTTCAGGAGTTTCCAGCAGGCCGACAGTTCCACCACCCGCCGCTTCGGTGGCACCGGCCTGGGCTTGGTCATTGCACAGCGGCTGGCCACGCTGATGGGCGGCGAAGTCGGCGTCGACAGCACGCCCGGGCAGGGCGCCTGCTTCTGGTTCACGGCCTGGGTGGGTCTGGGCCGGGGCCAGGCGCAGCCCCGGCGCTGGACCTGCCGGCCGGACCTGCGCGGCCTGCGCATCCTGGTGGTCGATGACAACGACTCGGCCCGGGAAGTGATCGCTGACCTGCTGCGCAGCACGGGATTCGGCGTCGGCAGCGTCGCCTCCGGGCCAGCCGCCCTCAGCGAACTGACCCGCGCGGCGGCTGCCGGCGAAGCCTATGAGATGGTCTTCCTGGACTGGCGGATGCCGCAGATGGATGGCATCGCCACCGCGCGCGCCATCCGGGCCCTGCCGCTGCCCAGCATGCCCAAGGTGCTGATGATCACCGCCTTCGGCCGCGACGAACTCGACGGCGATGCCGAGGGCGCCGGCATCGAGGCGGTGCTGACCAAGCCGGTCACCGCCTCCCAGCTGTTCGACACCGTCCAGCAGCTGCTGGGGTCCGCATCCGGCGCGCCTTCATCGGCACCGGCGCCGAGCGATGACGAGGCCGCGACGGGGTCCGGCGCCGGCCTGGCCGGCCGGCGTGCCCTGCTGGTGGAGGACAACGAGCTGAACCAGGAGGTTGCGCTGGAGCTGCTGCACGACCTCGGCCTGGCCGTCGACCTGTCGACCGACGGCGCCGCCGCGCTGGCGCAGGTCCAGCGCGAGGCCTACGACGTGGTGCTGATGGACATGCAGATGCCGGTGATGGACGGCCTGACGGCCACGCGCGAAATCCGCCGCCTGCCGGCATTGGCCGACCTGCCGATCATCGCGATGACCGCCAACGCGATGAGCGAGGACCGCCAGCGCTGCCTCGACGCCGGCATGAACGACCACATCGCCAAGCCGATCGATCCGCGCCTGCTGGCCGAGACCCTGCAACGCTGGATCGGTCACGCCGCATCGGCTGCCCCGGAAGCGGTTGGCGAGCCCTTCGGCGGCAGGGCACCGGCCAGCGCCGACGCGGGGGCCGGCGCATCGAGCGCGGTCCCCTCGGGGCTGATGGGCATCGACGGCCTCGACGCGGCCCAAGGCCTGCGCCTGTCGCTGGGTCGCGAACCGCTCTACCGCAGCCTGCTGGGCAGCTTCGTGCAGGGCCAGGCCGGCGTGCCCGTGCGGGTCGCGGCGGCCCTGTCCGCCAACGACTGGGTCACCGCAGAGCGGCTGGTTCACACGCTCAAGGGCGTTGCCGCCCAGGTCGGTGCCAACGCCGTGCGAGCCATCGCCGATCGGCTGGAGCGGGCGCTGCATGTGCACGCGCCGGCGGCCGACCTCCTGCCCTTGCAGGCCCAGCTCGATGCCACACTCGGCCCGCTGCTGCGCGCGCTGCAGGAGCGGCTGGCGCCGCAGCCTCCCGCACCGGTCGCTGCGGCTGCGCAGGATGTGGCTGCCTGGCAGATGCTGCGCCCGCGCCTGCTGGCCGCCCTGGCCAGCGGTGACATTCAGCCTAAATCCGGCAGCTACCCCGAGGCTTGAAGTGCGGTCGGAGGCCGAGGTGGCCCGATGGGCGGGGCGATTCGGTTGCTGATGTAGCGCAGCAGGCAGCCCCAGCGGTCGATGTCCTTGAACTGCTCCGCAGCAGCCTTAACGTGCTGCAAGGCCTGGCCGATGTTGCCGATCAGCCGCTTGAGGATGTCCGCGCGGCCATGCAGCGGCGTCAGGTACAGCGTGGTCTGGTTGGCGTGGCTGGCCGCCTTGCCCACCGCGGCCAACAGCAATGGCCGGCTCGTGATGGCCTCCATGCGGCCATCCGGGTGCGCGGCCCGGCAATACCAGCTCCACCAGTTGTAGACCAGCGCGCAACTGCGCGCTACCGTCTGGCAGCGGTTGATGTCCTGCGTGGTGAAGCCCCCGAGCCCCCACTGGTTCTTCAGCTCATCGAAGGCGTTCTCGGCATCGGCCCGGTCGCGGTAGAGCTGCCCGATCGACTCCAGCGGGTAGTCCAGGTCGCTGACGAACACCGCGTACTCCCAGAGCTTGTCACCGTCGTGCACGCTCGGACCGGCCAGGTCCAGCCTGAGCTGCTTGCCCTGCACCCGGCGCTCACGGGCGATACCGCCGCGGATACGTTGCCGCACGATGACGACCCGGCGCTTCTTGCTCCAGCCGTGCAGCTGCAGCTGGGCCTCGACCATCTGGCAGCCCTGGTTGTCTGCTCGGCTCCAGTCCTGGCGGCTGAACTGCTGGGCCACCAGGCGCTGCACGTTCTTGGTCTGGCGCAGCCGCAGCAGGTAGGGCTGGCCGCGCTCTTCCAGCGTCAGCAGGATGCCCTCGTTGCCATAGCCCGAGTCGCCCCGCACCAGCGCCGGCGCCTTCTCGCCCTGTTCGTCGAGCAGCCTGCCCAGCGCCGCCTTGGCGTGCCCGCTGGTGTGCTGCTTGCCCGAGCTGACCTGCACGTCCAGCACCAGGCGCAGGTTGGCCACCAAAAAGGTGTGCAACACATGGCTGGGCCGCATGGGCTTGGTCGGGTTGTAGCCGATCTCGGCGCCCTCCTGGCGCCCATACAGCGGCTTGACGCTGGCGTCGATGTCCAGCACCCAGGGCCTCTGCAGTGCTTCGCGCACCGAGTGCATCAGGCCCGGGCGCAGCCACGCCGCGCTGGCCACCTCGTCGATTCGCTCCAGCGCCCGGCGCAGCGCGTCCTCGCTGACGACCTTGTTCATCCCCAGCGCCTGCGCGGCCACCGCGTCGCCGCGCAGCGCGGTGATGTGCGCGTAGCGCCGGTGTCCGGCCAGCAGCCCCAGCATCAACGTACCCAGCACGTCGCGCTTGTCCGGCGCGTTGCCGCTGCGGTAGGTCAGCGGGCAATCCGACACCCAGCGCTCGAACACTCCAGTGGCGGCGAGGAACTCCGCGAAGAACACCAACTGGCCGTGCGGCGTGGCCGCTGCCCCCTCGTCCCAGCGCACATGCATGCGCCCGCCCAGCGTGTCCACCACCTGCGCTGGCGGGTCTTCGCCAGTGCCCTGTCGCGCCGCCAGCGCCTTGCGTCTTGCTTCACCCATCGGGTGAGTGTGCCAACTCCTCGCAACTGCGCGCCACCGTTCGTCATTCAGGTCATCGCAGCGCGGCAACTGCCGGTTTTAGGTTCAGAGCCTGGCCCTGTTGGACGAGCATGGGACCCTGCTGCGCTCGGTGCTGGGCCGCCGATTCGAGGCCGTGGCCGACTCGATCCGGCGCTTCGACTTTCCGGTTGCGCTGCGCCACCTGCAACAGCTGCCCTGATCACCGCCTCAAGGCGGCGTCCCGTCACCCCGGCTGGCCAGGTGGAGCGCCAGCGCCCGCGCGGTGGCCGACAGCCAGCGCTCCTCGCGGCTGACGATGACAAGGCGGCGCTCGGCCCAGTCTTCGGCCAGCGGGCGCAGCAGCATCCGCGCGGCGCCGACCGGCGACGCACTGCTGCGCGAAATGGCCGCCTCGAAGGGCAGGATCGCCAATCCGAGCCCGGCCGCCACGATGCGTGCCCCCGCCTCCAGGCTGGCCACCTGCATGCGCGGCACGTAGTCACGCCCCAGCAGCGCCGCCTGCTGGCGCAGCAGCTGGTCGAGCAGGCCGCCCGGGACGATGCCCACCTGGGGAAAATCGAGCAAATCGACGAAACGCAGCGCCTCACGCTGCGCCAACGGGTGGTCCAGCGGCATCGCCACGCCGAGGCGGTCGCGGCGGTAGGGCTGGGTCTTCAGACCGGCGGCGTCCACCCGGTCCCAGGCCAGGCCGAGGTCGGCACCACCCTCGCGGACCTCGCGCAGCACCTCGCGCCCGGCGCGCTCGTCCAGCGTGATGCGCACCGCCGGGTGGCGGGCGATGAAGCCGGCCACGTCCTCCGGCAGCTGCCCGGCCAGCGCCGACATGCTGGCCACCACCCGCACGCTGCCCTGCACGCCGGCGGCGAAGTCGCTCAGCTCGGCGTGCATGCGCGCCATGGCCGCGAGCAGCTCGCGCGACTGCCGCAGCAGCGCGTGCCCCGCGGCGGTGGGCTCCACGCCCCG
>DAOLLE010000065.1:0-10389 GCA_035331205.1 Burkholderiaceae bacterium | reverse complement strand
AGAAGGCGGGGATGCCGGCGCCGCCGGCGCGCAGCTTCTCGGCCAGCGTGCCCTGCGGGGTGAATTCCAGCTCCAGCTCGCCGCTGAGGTACTGGCGCTCGAACTCCTTGTTCTCGCCGACGTAGCTGGAGATCATCTTCTTGATCTGCCGCGTGCTGAGCAGCTTGCCGAGGCCGAAACCGTCGACACCGGCGTTGTTGGAAATGACCGTCAGGTTCTTGACCGCGCTGGCCTGCAGCGCGTCGATCAGCGCCTCGGGAATGCCGCACAGGCCGAAACCGCCGACGGCGATGAGCTGGCCGTCGCGGACGATGCCGTTGAGCGCCGCCTGGGCACTCGGGTAGACCTTGTTCATGCGAGAAGCCTCCGCAGGAAGGAGTGGTGGATCTGGAGATTCGGGGCCCGGCGCGCAGGGCGCATCGGCTCCGGAACGGCGCGAAGCGTACTACGTAACGCCTTAAGTAAACGCTACGTAGAATTGATTAAGGCCGGGTCCCGATGCTGCGCCAGCCGGCCTGTCCATGCGGACTTACACCCGGTTTCACCCCATGCTCGACCTTGATTACCGCACCGCTTTCGAACTCGCGCCGATCGGGCTGGTGCTGTCGCGCCACCGCCTGATGGTGGACTGCAACCGCCAGGTGCTGGAGATGTTCGGCGTGGAGCGCGAGCAGCTGATCGGCCAGAGCTTTGCGGTGCTCTACCCGAGCACGGCGGAGTTCGAGCGCACCGGCGAGCGCATCACCGCCAGCCTGGACGCCACCGGCCGCTACGCCGACGAGCGGGTGATGAAGCGGCTGGATGCGCGCGGGCGCGAGGAGCTGTTCTGGTGCCACGTCTCCGGCCGCGCGCTGGACCCGGCGGATCCGCATGCGGCCGGCATCTGGGCTTTCGAGGACCTGTCGGCGCTGCGCCAGCTGAAAGCCGACCTGACGCCGCGCGAGCGCGAGATCGCCGCGCTGTTGATCGAAGGGTTGACCAGCAAGCTGATCGGCAAACGCCTGGGCATCAGCCCGCGCACGGTGGACGTCTACCGCGCCCGGCTGATGCGCAAGTACGAGGCGGCCACCACGCCGGAGCTGGTGCACAAGCTGCTGAGTGCGTGAGGCAGGCCGAGCCGCATTCGCAGCGCGCGGCAGCCGTCACGCTTCGCCCGGTGGTTCGTGCAGCCAGGCCGGGATGTCCCGGCGGACATGCAGCACGCGCCAGACGTCGATGTGGTCGGCCCGCTCGACGTAGAACACCAGGTAGGGAAACCGCGTCAACGGCCAGAACCGCAGCCCTGGGAGGTTGACCTCATGCGCGTAACGCGGTGAGCCGGCCCCCGGTTGGCGCCCGATATGGGCGTAAGCGTGCTCCAGTTCATCGATCAGCCCTAACGCCGCGGCTTCGGCGCCCTCGTCGAGGTAGTGATCGATCGCGGCATCGACGTCCCAGGAAGCCTGCTCACGCGGGACGACAGGCTTGGCGTCCATCAACTCCGAGCACGTGACGAGCCGGAGGGCGCGACGCCTCCAGACGCGCGCCGTTGAACCCGGCCTCGCAGCTGCTCGAAATAGCGGGCGTCGACCGGCTCCGTCGGCAGCGAAGACGCGCCATCCAGCAGCAGGCCGCGCAAGTGCTGGCGGTCCTGTTCCCGGCGCAGAAGATCGCGCACGTATTCACTGCTGCTGCCGTAGCCACGCTGGCTGACCTGATCGTCCACGAAGGCCTTCAGTGCATCGGGCAACGAGATGTTCATGCTGCTCATGCGGTCAGGATAGGTGGCTTCGCAAGAATTCGCAACGGCGGCCCCTGAGTCCGCTCATCCGCCCATCCAACTTCTGCGCCTGGGCGTCAGCCGGCGCACTCAGGCGTACCGCGCGGCCCGAGCCGCCTCGCCCAGCACCTGGGCAGCCCACTGGTTCAGGCTGGTTCCGGCCAGTTCGGCAGCGGTCAGCGCCGCGCTGTGCACTTCCGGCGGCACGCGCAGCATGAGGCGGCCGCTGGCGGGTTGCTGGGCGGCCTTGCCAAGCCTGGCGCAGGTGTCCAGATAGTCGTCGACCGCCTCCTCGAAGGCGGCGCGCAGATCGGCCACGTTGTCGGCATGGAAGCTGACCACGTCGGTAATGCCGGCCAGCCGGCCGACGAGGAGGTTGTCGCGGGCGTCGAATTCGATGCGGGCCGTCTGGCCCTTGTAGCTCATGCTGCTGCTCATGGCGTCACTCCGATCAGGACCAGAAAGGCCCGGGCGTCTTCGACCTGGTAGGGCTTGGCCTCCTTGGCCGGATGCGGCCGATGGAAGCTGGCGACGTGCGTGCCGTGGGCAAAGCGCACCCGCGATCCTCGCCCCTCGATCAGCTCGCAGCCGGCGGCCAGCAGCAGCGCTTCGATCCTCGCCCATTCCAGCGCCGTGGCCGTGGGCTTGGCGAACACCGCTTCCAGCGTCTTTCGGTGCTTGCTGTTCATGATTGCACTCTATCCAGGCAACAGCAGGCCGGCAAGCCCCGAACAATGGCTGGCTGTCTCCCGAACTAAATCCCGGCCTCCTCAGCGCCCCAGCACCTGCGGATTCAACGCGGTCGGCGGGCGGCCACCGGTGAGCGCAGCGATCAGGTTGTCCGCCGCGAGGTTGGCCATCGCCAGGCGGGTGGGCCGGCTGGCGCTGCCGATGTGGGGCAGCAGTACGACGTTGGGCAGCTCCAGCAGCGCGGGGTGGACCTGGGGCTCCCCTTCGTAGACGTCCAGACCGGCGGCGGCGATGACGCCCAGGCGCAGTGCCTCGGCCAGCGCGGCGTCGTCGACGATGCCGCCACGCGCGACGTTGGTCAGCGTCGCGCTGGGTTTCATCTCGGCCAGCTCGGCCGCGCCGATGGCGTGGTGCGAGGCCGGCGAATAGGGCAGCACGAGCACGAGGTGGTCGGCCTCGCGCAGCAGCTCGAGCTTGCTGACCCAGCGTGCGCCCAGCGGCGTCTCGTCTTCCACCGGCAGGCGGGAGCGGTTGTGGTAGATCACCTTCATGCCGAAGCCCAGCGCGCCGCGGCGGGCGATGGCCTGGCCGATGCGGCCCATGCCGAGGATGCCCAGGGTGCTGCCGTGCACATCCTGCCCAGTCAGCATGTCCACCGACCAGCGCGTCCACTGGCCGGCGCGCAGCAGGCGCTCGGCCTCGCTCATGCGGCGCGCGGCGGCCATCATCAGCGCGAAGCCGAGGTCGGCGGTCGTCTCGGTCAGCACGTCCGGCGCGTTGCTGACCAGCACGCCGCGCGCGGTGCAGGCCGCCAGGTCGATGTTGTTGTAGCCCACCGCCATCGAGCAGACGGCGCGCAAGTCCGGGCAGGCGTCGAGCAGCGCGGCGTCGATGGGCTCGCCGGTGGTGACGAAGGCGCCGGTGCAGCCCTGCAGCCGCTCGATCAACTCGGCGCGGCTCCAGCCGCGGTCCTCGTCGTTGCTGCGAACGATGAAGTGCTGGCGCAGGCGCTCGACGACGCCGTCGAAGACGCGCCGGGCCACCAGGACGGTGGGGAGGACGGATGAGGTCATTGGGTGCCGCTCCGGTTCAGGGGGCGCTGGCGGGGGCGGCGACCGCGGCGGGCGCCGCAATGGGCGCCGTCTGGCCGCGGGGGGCGCTGCCGGGATGGAAGCCGAGGGTCGCCACCATCGCGGCGAAGCCGATCACGTAGGCCAGCGGCACGTACCAGCCCTTGGTGATCCACTGCCCCACCGAACGGGCCTGCGGGAACATGTTGGCCAGCGCCACGCCGGCCGAGGAGCCGAACCAGATCATCGAGCCGCCGAAGCCCACCGCGTAGGCCAGGAAGCCCCAGTCGTAGCCACCCTGCTTGATCGCCAGCGCGGTCAGCGGGATGTTGTCGAACACCGCCGAGAGGAAGCCCAGGCCCAGCGCCGTTGGCCAGGAGGCCGTGGGCAGCTTCTCGACCGGCATCATCGAGGCGCAGAGCACCAGCGAGAGCAGGAAGACCGAGCCCTTGAAGGCGCCCGGCAGCAGCGACCAGTCCGGCCGGCGCAGCGGCACCGTCACCAGGATCGTGGCCCACACCGCCAGCCCGAGGAAGGGAAAGGCGTCGGCCAAAGCAGCGTAGTGCAGGTTGACGCCCACATTCACGATGATGGCGGCCACCAGGATCGCCAGCACGATGCCCACGCGCGTCCAGTCGATGTGGGTGCCCGGCTTCTCGTCCTTCTGGATCGGCGAGTGGGCCTGCTGCTGGATCGCCGCAGGGATGCCGAAGATGAACAGCGCCAGGCCGGCGCCGATGTAGGCCTCGACGACTTCCGCCGGGCCGATGCCGGCGATCCACATCATCGTGGTGGTGGTGTCGCCCACCACGCTGCCGGCGCCACCGCCGTTGGACGCGGCCACGATGGCCGCCAGGTAGCCGGTGTGCACGCGGCCGCGGAAGATGGTGTGCGCGATGGCGCCGCCGATCATCGCCGCGGCGATGTTGTCCAGGAAGGCCGAGATCACGAAGACCAGCGCGAGCAGCGCGAAGCAGCCCTTCCAGTCGTCGGGCAGCCAGCGCGGCAGCACGGCGGGCACCTCGCTGTCCTCGAAGTGCTTGGCCAGCAGCGCAAAGCCCAGCAGCAGCAGCAGCAGGTTGGCCAGCACCACCCACTCGTGCGCGAGGTGGCCGGCAAAGCCGCCCAGCCCGGCGCCGGTGGCGAAGGGCGAGGCGAGGATCTTGTACAGCGCGATCACCACCGCGCCGCCCATGGCGATGCGCAGCGTGAAGGCGTGGAACAGCGCCACGCCGGCCAGCACGCAGCCGAAGAGGAAGAACTCCACCGGCACGCCCGCGAGCGCGGGGCCCTGGAAGGCCCCACCCGAGCTGGCCGAGGCGCCCAGCGGCGCCAGCAGGGCGGCGGCGAGCAGCGCCGCGCGGTGGCGCGGCAGAACATTCACAGCAGACGACAGCATCACGACCCCGGCGTTCATGCGTGGAAGGTCGTGAAGCCGGCCACCGGCTCACGGTCGGTGATCAGCGTGTTCTCGATGGCAGCCGGATCGGCCCAGCCCAGCGCCATGCCGCAGACCAGCATCTGGTTGGCCGGCAGCTGGAGCTGCTCGGCAATCAGGCGGTGGTACTGCGTGAAGGCGGCCTGCGGGCAGGTGTCCAGCCCGCGGCCGCGCGCGGCGACCATGAGGCTCTGCAGGAACATGCCGTAATCCAGCCAGGAGCCCTGGGCCAGCGTGCGGTCGATCGTGAAGATCAGCCCCACCGGCGCGCCGAAGAAGGTGTAGTTGCGCCCGTGCTGGGCGTGCATGCGGGCCTTGTCGGCCTTGCCGATGCCCAGCAGGCCATACAGATCCCAGCCGACCTTGCGGCGCCGGTCGATGAAGGGCGAGATCCACTGCGTCGGGTAGTAGGGGTACTCCTCGCGGTGCTGGGCGGCCTCGGCCGGGTCGTTGTGCGCGGCCAGGATGCGTTCACCGAAGGCACGCAGCGCCTCGCCCGTCAGCACATGCACTTGCCAGGGCTGGGTGTTGGTGCCCGAGGGCGCACGCGCCGCCACGGCCAGGATGGCCTCGATGGTCTCGCGCGGCACCGGCCGGTCCAGATAGGCGCGCATCGAGTGGCGGGAGGTGATGGCGGCGTCGACAGCGGCGGTGGATTCCGGTGTCACGGCGGGGGAGCTGGGCTGGGTCATGCGCAAGGAGGCCAAACAGAGGAAGGGCCCGGCCGATGCACGCCGGGTCACGTCGATGCGGCATTATTCCCGCTGCCACTCCAGCCGTCCGCCCGGGTTTGCCTGCGCTGCGCACAGGCGATCGGCGCCAACGACAGGCCCCGGCGTGGGCCTGCCGTCAAGGCCGCCAGGCCAGCCAGGCGGCACAGGCCTCGCGCAGCGTCTGCAATTGGACCGCGACGGTGGCCTCGATCGGGTCGGCGTAGCCACCGCCCATCGTCAGCACCAGCGGGATGCCGCGCTCGCGCGCCGCCGCGAAGACCCGGCGATCGCGCTCGGCCACGCCGTCGGGCGTGAGGTCCAAGCGGCCGAGCCGGTCGGCCGCCAGCACGTCGGCACCGGCCTGGTAGTAGATCAGCCCGGGCAGCGCGCCGTGGCGCGCCTCGTGCTTCGTCCAGAGGGCGTCCAGCGCGGCGTCCAGGGCCACCAAGTAGGCAGCGTCGTCGCAGCCATCGGGCAGGTCCACGTCCAGATCGCTGGCCACCTTGCGGAAGGGGAAGTTCTTCGCCCCGTGCAGCGAGAGCGTGAACACGCTCGGGTCGTCGGCGAAGATGGCCGCGGTGCCGTTGCCCTGGTGCACGTCCAGGTCGATCACCGCCACGTTGAGTGGCCGGGGGTCGCGCAGCGCCGCCTCGGCCTGCATGCAGCGCGCGGCCACCGCGATGTCGTTGAAAACGCAGAAGCCCCCACCGGCGGCCGCGCTGGCGTGGTGGGTGCCGCCGGCCAGGTTGGCGGCCACGCCGTCGTCGAGTGCCGCGCGCGAGGCCTGGATCGTCGCGCCCACCGAACGGCGAGCCCGCTCGGCCATGCCCGGCGACCAGGGAAAGCCGATCTCGCGCAGCTGCGCGACGCTCAGCGTGCCCGCCTGCACCGCGGCGATGTAGGCTGGCTCGTGCGCGCGCGCCAGCGCCTCGTGGGCGGCGGGCTCGGCGCCCTGGATTCGCACCTGGGGGAGCGCCTGCGCTACCGCCTCGCGCAGCAGGCGGTACTTGACCATCGGAAAGCGGTGGCCGGCCGGCAGCACCGGCGCGGCCACATCGGCATGGAAGGCTCGCATGCCGACATTGTCCGAGCCGTCGCCGATCAGGGCTTCGGTTCGGCCGCCTTCAGCTTCGTCCCGTTGATGATCAGCTCGACGCGGCGGTTCGGCTCCAGGCACTGCTTGAGCGCGTCGGTGATGCGCGTGCCCGGGCACTCCTTCACCGGGTTCGCCGGGCCCAGGCCCTTGGCATCGATGGTCTTGGCATCGATGCCCTTGCGCACCAGGTAGCCCTTGATCACCTCGGCGCGGTCCCGAGAGAGCTTGACGTTGTAGTCTTCCTTGCCGATGCGGTCGGTGTAGCCGATCACCTCGATGCGCTGGATCTCGCCGTAGTCCGCCTTCAGCCGGGCGATCAGCTGATCGAACTGGGCCAGGCCGGCGCGGCGCAGGTGTTTTTCCTGGCGGCCGTCGAAGTCGAACAGCATGCTGGCGCCGAGCACGACGGTTTCCTTCTGCTCGGGCTTCGAGCCGCCCTGCTGGTCGGGGGTGCAGGCGGCCTTGGTCTCCACTGGATCCTTCGACTTCGGCTCTTCGCATTTGATCGGGTTTGGCGGCACGACGACCTGCGACGGGCAGTCACGCTCAGCCAGCTCCGCGGCCGCGAGCAGGTCCTCCGCCATCTGAATGTAGGGCTTGGCATGGCGCCAGCCCTGCTGCTGGTATTCGTTGCCCGCATGCACCAGCTCGACTTCGGCGCAGGCCAGTTGCTGGCCGACGCAGAGCGCACCCGCCGACGCCTTCAGCTTCGCGGCGGTGGCCCAGAGGTCCTCGCGCAGCTTGGCCGCACCGTTGACCAGCGGCGTCTTCAGCGCCGGGTTGGCCGCGTCATCGACCGCCCCCTCACCGGCCAGGTAGCGGGTGATCGCCTCGGACTGGCTCAGCGCCTCCTGCGGGAAGGCCGAGCGGTCGTTGCGGGTGTACTCGTGGAAGCTCACATCCAGCCAGCACTGCGCCTTGCTCAGGCTGTAGCTGCGCAGCCGGTGTTTGCCGCTGTCGTTGAGCGCGCGGATGGCCTCCTGCTGCTGCTGGAAGCCCTGGTGGTCGGTGGCCACGCGGCCATCCGTCTGGGTGCCGCGCTGGCTCAGGTCGGCCGCAGCGGCGTTCAGGCCCGCGGCCGCCAGGCCGAGCAGGACCGCCCCGCGGATCAGGCTCGGCCGCGGGGAGAAGGAAAGAGAGGCGTCGAGGAGTCGCATGGTGTGTGAGGTTCCGGGTCGGGCTCAGCGCGGCAGGCTGCGGTTGATCGCCGGGTTGCTGCCCTCGAAGAGGTCGGCGTCGAACTTGAAGCGCAGGCGCAGGTAGAAGCCCCGCGCGGTGTAGTCGCTGGACAGGTCGCGGTCGCTGAAGCCGCTGACGTTGTAGCCCACCGACAGCCAGAGGTTGCTCTTGAGCAGGTAGCCCGCCTCGGCACCGAACGACTGCTGGCGGGCGTTGCCGGTCTGGCCGCTGGCCCGCCCGGTCATCACCGCGGCCTGCAGGCCCAGGTCGATGTTCTCGGTCACGTCGTAGATCAGGCGCCCGCCGAGCAGCCAGGCGTTGTAGCTGTCGCGCGCGCCGCCCTCGGTGTTGGGGAACTGCTCGGCCACGTGCTTGACCGCGACGCGCGAGGACCACCACCAGGGCCGGCTCGGGTGGCCGTTGAATTGCAGCGCCCCGACGTGCACGCGCCGCCACTCGTCGGTGGCGTTGATGTTGTCTTCGGCCTTGTACTCGTACTTGCCCAGGGCATCGAGGCGGTTGTGGTCCACCGGGCGCCAGGCCAGGCCCACCTGGACGCGGTCCTGCCAGCCGTCGGGCTTGGCGCCGTGGTTGTCGGTGACGAGGTAGTAGTTGCGCGCCAGCGCGGTCCAGTCGCGGTCGAGCTTGCGCGCCACGGCGATGGTGCTCAGCCAGCTGTCCTGCTCGGTCTGCGCAGCCGTGGCGCTGGCCGGGGTATCCAGGCGGCGCCACTCCAGCCGGGTGCTGGCCTTCCAGAGCTCGCTGCCGGTGTAGTCCAGCCCGCCGGTGAGCGCGGTGGCGTTCTGACCGCTGCCACTGAGCACCTTGAGCCGCTCGGCGCCGGTGTGCAGCATCAGGCCGTCGTCGACCTTCCAGGCATTGCGCAGGCCGGTGGCCAGCTGAGCGCCGCGGCCGTCGGCGGCGTCGCGCAGGCGGTACTCGCTGAACACCGCCCCGCCGTCCATGTAGGTGGAATCGACGCCGAAGGCCACCGCACTGCTGTGGCCGCTGCTGTCGAGCGCGTAGCGCGAGGCCAGGCCGGTCTGCGATTCGGCGCGCGCGTACAGCCGCGTGCGCTCGGCCGCCTGGAAGCTGGCCATCAGCTCGCTGCGGTGGCGCGAATCGCCCTCGATCGAGGCCTCGTACTGCGCCCCCAGCGTGACCTGCGGGTTGAGCGTGTAGGTCCCGCCGACGAAGGCGGTGGTGGCCTCCAGGTCGGGCACCGTGCCGGGCGCCTGGCTGGCACTCAGCGCCGAGGCGTAGTTCAGGTTGATCAGCGTGGCACTGCCCGCGCCGCTGAAACCGCCGCCCGAGCCGCTGCCGAAGTAGCTGCCTGGCTCGGGGTTGGCCGCCAGGCTGGCGGTCGAACCCGCCAGGCGGCCGTGCTCTTCCATGCGCCGCAGGCCGCCACCCACGGTCAGCGCCGGGCTGAACGCGTACTTCACGCCCACCGAGGCACCGGTGCGGTTGGCGTCGGTGCCCAGGTCCTCGGCGCGCTGCAGCTCGGCCTCGACCGTCATGCGCTCGCTGGTGGGCGCCGCCACGCTGGCCCCAGCCTGGCGGGTGCCGGGTTGCACGCCCGCGGCGCGGTTGGCGAACTCGGTGTCGGCCTGGTTGATGAAGGCACGCGCCTTGAAGCCCTCGCCGGCGTGGTTCAGCTCGGCGCGCCAGGCCTTGCCGCTGGTCGTGTCGGTCGGGACGTTGCCGGTCGACGGCACCGCCAGCGACAGCGTGGCGAGGTTCGCCTCGGTGTGCGCCAACTCGGCGATCAAGGTGGTCCTGGGCCCCAGCTGGACACCGGTGTTGACGCTGACCAGGCGGAAGGGCGAAGCCGGGTTGCGGTCCACCACCACGCTGCCGCCGACGGTGGCGCTGTCGCCCAGGTTGATCTGGCCGTCACCCCCATAGAGCCAGTAGGCCTGGCCGCCCTGGTCGACCTCGTAGGTCACGCGCAGGCTGACCGGGTTGCCGTCGGCGTCGAGGCTGGCCAGCGGGCGGTTCAGCAGGATGCGGCCGCTGAAGGGCTCGAAGCTGTAGTCGTTGAGCCGCATCATCGGCGTCACCGACAGAATGGTGTTGAGGTGGTTGCGGTCGCGCACCACGATCTCCACCTTCTCGCTGTTCTCCAGCGCGCTGGTGTTGCTCACCGCGAAGGGCCCGCTGGTGCCGTTGGCGGCGATCTCCTCGATCACCTGCTTGAGCGTGTCGCGGCTGGCGAAGACGTTGCCGAAGCCGTTGGCGCGCTCGAAGTGGCCCCGCACGCCGGTCAGCGTGCGGCTGGAGCCAGCCGCCGTTCTACCAGCGGGCGCCGCACGCGCGGGTGGCCGTGCTCGACATCCCGTTCGCCAGTCCCGAGCGCCGGGTCGACGGCGTGCAGGTGCTGGGCTGGGGGCCCGAGGCCAACCAGTTCCTGCGCGTGTCGCAGCCGCCCGAGCTGATGCCCG